>JAUYIV010000065.1 GCA_030688105.1 Actinomycetota bacterium
CGTCCGGAGGTGGGATCCGGAACAGCGAGGCTTCGTCCGCTCGTGGCCTGGGAGGCTCCGGAGAGAGGCGCGTCGCCAGCGGAAGTGGCGTCAGCCTGGCCGGCGCACGAGACCTTGCCGCTGAAGCATCACTGGCAGGCGCGACCGCCGCTCCAGGCAAGCCAAGGCGGTTCACATGGCCGCACCCATCACCGATCGAGACCAGCTTCGCCCTGTTGACGATCGCTCGGGCAAGAATCCACGCCCTCCCCGACCCGACCCGCACTCTCATTCCAACAGCGGCAGGTCGAGCAAACCGAGGTGAAGCGCCAGGTGGTGAGGTCGGCACAGAAGGCACATCTCATCGATGTCGGTGAGGCCGCCTTCGACCCATGGGAGCTTGTGATGGGCGTCGCACCAGTCGGGCGGCCGCCCGCATCCCGGGACCACACAGCCCCCGTCTCGGATGGCGAGTGCCTCGAGTTGGGCGGGTGTGGCGGTTCGGACTCGTCGGCCCAAGTCGAGGACGCGGGCGGGCCCATCCATGACCAGCCGGCACACCGCGGCATCGCAGGCGAAGAACTCCATGGTGGAGAGGCCGATCACCCGACCCTGGCCGATCTCGGTGCGGGACCTGACTCCCTCGTGGAGGGTGTCGACATCGACGATCACGTTGAGGTGGGGCTTCTGGCCTCCCACCCACGGTGCAGCCCCGGAGTCGAGGTGATGCCGGCAGATCTCGGTGAGGGCGTCGACCCGGCGCTGGGTGGGAGTCCTGTCGTCGAGGCGGTCGCGATTGGCCGGCCCGGCCAGGGACTGGATCGCGGTCATGATCGTCTCGCCCGAAACCGGGTCGAGAAGCGCGTCCAGCTCGATCATCCCGTCGAAGGTGTCCCTGATCGACAGGCGCCGCCGCTCGAACCACTTCCTCTCCTCGTCGGCGGTGATCTGCCGGGTCACGCTGCGGCGCCACATCTCGACCTCGCCGGTGAACGACTGGGCGTCGAGGCTGCGTGCCTTCTCCACCAGGCCCGGCTCGTCCTTGATGAATGCATCGGGTGAAGTCTCACGGGCGTGAATGAGGCGGCGCACCCGCGCCGTGCCGATGTCCCCATCGGCGAACGCCGCCGCCGTCGTCGGCATGTCGGCGAGAGCACGGGCGGTCCGGAGACGGCCTGCAGCCACCTGGTGCGAGTCGCCGGTGCGGTCGGCGACATAGGCCACGGTCGACAGGTAGCCGTACGGCTCGTAGCACCGGCGACGGTCGATCTCTCCTAGCAGCCAGGCGGACCGGGCCTCGTGACGGGCGATCTCGCGGCGGGTCTCCTCGTACTCACCGAGCAACTCGGTGTCGGGCATCGCCCCCCGGTCCGCCGCCGGCCGTTCGATCACTTCCAACATTCTGCGAACGTATCAACCAGGTGCGACAGAAACGCCACCAGGTTTGGCCGGGCAGGCGGCGACTCGAGGCGTCGCCGCCGGGGGGAACGACACGACGACGCCCGGCGTTGCTCCCGACGTGATCCGGCGACTCGCGCTCGTGATGGCCCTCACCCTCGTGGCCGCCGCCTGTGGCGGGTCAACCGGCGGCGAAGGCCCGACCCTCACCCCATCGGAGACCACCACCGTCACCACCGCCCCTCCTCCCGACTCGTTCGCCGGAACCACGCCCGCCCCCGAGTTCCCCGACGGTCTCGAGTGGCTCAACGTGGAGCGGCCCCTCAGCCTCGCCGAGCTGCGCGGCAAGCTCGTGCTGCTCGACTTCTGGACCTACGGATGCGTCAACTGCATCCATATCATCCCCGACCTCGAGAGGCTGGAGGACCAGTACGCCGAGGAGCTCGTGGTCATCGGCGTGCACAGCGCGAAGTTCGCCAATGAGGGCGAGACCGAGAACATCCGCGACGTCATCGTCCGTTACGGCCTGGAGCACCCCGTGGTCAACGACCGGGACTTCGCGGTCTGGCGCCAATGGGGCGCCAATGCCTGGCCGACCGTGGTGCTCATCGACCCGGCGGGGAACATCGTCGGCGGCCACTCCGGGGAAGGGATCTACCCCGTCTTCCAGCCCGTCATCGACTCACTGGTCGAGGAGTTCGATGGTCGCGGAATGATCGACCGGAACCCGATCGACCTGTCGATCGAGGTTGCGCCCGGCACCGTGCTCTCGTTCCCCGGAAAGGTGCTGGCCGATCCAGTGGGCGGCCGACTGTTCATCGCCGACACCAACCATCACAGGATCGTGGTGGCGGATCTCGAGACCGGCGAGGTGATCGACGTGGCCGGGTCCGGCGGCCGCGGCTTCGAGGATGGTGGCTTCGAGTCGGCGTCGTTCGATCAGCCGCAGGGCATGGCCCTCGGCGACGACGGGTCGACGCTGTTCGTGGCCGACCTCGGGAACCACGCGGTGCGAGCCGTCGACCTCGTCTCCCGCTCCGTCGCAACGCTCGCCGGAAACGGGCAGCAGGCCACCACCTACCCGCCGCGACCGGGGGTCGCTCCCGACGTCGAGCTCTCCTCGCCATGGGACGTGCTCGTCGATGGGAACCTCCTGTATGTCGCCATGGCCGGGTCGCACCAGCTCTGGACGATCGACCTCGACGGCGCCCGGTTCGATCCGTTCGCCGGTAGTGGACGCGAGGGCGTCGCCGGTGGCCCTCGTCTGTCTGCCGAGCTCGCCCAGCCGAGCGGCCTGGCGATCGACGCATCGGGCCGGGTGTACTTCGCCGACTCGGAGTCGTCCTCGATCAGGTGGGCCGACCCGGGGTCGGGCGGTGGGGTCGGCCTCCTCGCCGGCAGCCCCCGCGGATTGTTCGACTTCGGCCTGGTCGACGGGGCGGGGCCGGACGCCCGCTTCCAGCATCCCCTCGGAGTGGTTCACGTCGACGGCCGGCTGTTCGTCGCCGACACCTACAACTCGGCGATCCGGGTCATCGACCTGGCCACCGGGGAGGTGACGACTCTCGCCGGCGGGGAGCAGGGATGGTCCGACGGGCCGGAACCGAAGTTCTCCGAGCCGGGCGGCATCTCGTATGCGGCGGGAGGCCTCTTTGTCGCCGACACCAACAACCACGTGATACGCCGGGTCGACGCCGTCACCGGCGAGACCAAGACGATCGTCCTGTACGGGATCGAGCGCTTTCCGAACTCCGGGGGAGATGCCGGCCCGGATCAGGTGCGGGTGGCGGCGCTTGGCGCCGGCCCCGGGCCCGCCACGATCTCGCTGGACCTCTCGCTGCCCGACGGCTACAAGCTGAACGACATCGCCCCGCTGACCATCGAATGGTCGGCGGACGGCGGCGTGGCCGAGTTCACCGACGGGCCGATCCTCTCCGTGGTCGAACCGGCGCTCCCGCTGGTGATCCCCGTGATGCTCTCGGCCGGAACCGGGACCATCCGCGCCGAGGCCACCGTCTACTACTGCATCGAAGAGACGAGTGAGCTGTGTCTCGTCCACCAGGTGATCCTCGAGATCCCACTCACCGTGGCGGATGGCGGGGCGAGCGTCATCCCGGTCCAGTACCGGATTCCAGACCCGGTGGGATGAGGCCGGGGACCGCTACAGCCCGGGCTTGGCAACCATCGCCCAGACGACCACCACCAGGATCCCCATGTCGATGGTGGAGACCTTGGCGATCGTGGCCAAGCGGCCCTCGGCCTTCGGGTCGATCTCAGTGATCTCTGTGATGAGCCGCTTGGACTGTGGTGGGTAGTAGGCCATTCCCAGGATCGTCGAGAGGACCAGGCCGGTGAACCCGATGACGATCCAGGTGTCGGTGAACTCGTAGGCGTCGACCTCGAGAACCATGAGGATGCCGAACAGAAGGGCGACCATCGCCGCCGGAGCGAACACCCGGTTCGCCAGGAACTCGGTGTCGCGAGCCAGCCCGAGGCGATGCTCGCGGTCGGTGCCCAAGGCCCTCCAGGTGAACACCAGCGTGAGGATGCCGCCGCCGACCCAGACGATGGCGGCCAGCACGTGGAGGAGTTTGTAGGTCTCGAGCAGCGTCACCGTCGGTTCCTCTCGCTCACCCGCCAGGCTTCACGACCATCGCCCACACCGCGACCAGGAGGATCACGATGACCGCCCTGGCCGCCAGGGCGACCTTTCTGATCACGGCACCGGCTTCCGGGCCGCGCCCCGATGTCATCAACTCGATCGCTCGGCCGATGTTCGGGATCAGATATCCGATGGCCGTCGCCAGCGAGCCTCCGACCGCGACGAGGCCGATCACCACGAAGGGGTCCCCGAAGGCAAAACCGGGACTGTCGGCCACCATCCAGATGCCTGCGCCGAGCAGCACGATGGCGGAGGGCACGAAGATCCGACTGGCGGCGAACCTGAGGTCGCGGGCAAACCCGAGACGGTGGGCGGGCGCGGCCGCCGTCAGCCGCAGCGCAAAGAGCTGGGCCATGATCGACCCGCCGACCCAGATGATCGCGGCGAGGACGTGGATCAGTTTGAGGGTCTCGAACATTCGAAGATCTCAGATTCCAGATCGACAGATGTCTGCAAGATTACGTGCCGGGGTGTGAGGGTGCTCGGCGATGACCGCCTCTGATCACGGGAGCAACCGGAAGGTCCCGACGCCGTCGCATCCGCCTGTATGTCCCGGGCGTCGTGGCATCATCCCCGGGTGAGCAGGCATCGGTGGGCGGTCCGGCGGGGTGGTCATGATCTCGTGGTGGCGGTTGTCGCGTTCTGGCTCATCTTCGCGGTGGTGTACATCGTCGGGCGGGTTTTCATCCCGACGCACTCCGTTCTCTCGTTTCTCGCTACCGGCGTTGCCTCTGGGTACGACGACGAGTCGCTGCTTTTTCGCGACCTCGACGCCGATCTGCTTGCGGTCCGTGGCTCGGGGGCGGTGGTTCAGGCGTCCGGCGCCGTCACCGGGCGATTCGTGCTCGGCCAGGTGATCTCGGGTGGCGTTTCCTTGGGCGAGGGCCCGCCGTCCGTCGACCGACCCGTGGACGTCAAGGTCAGCCTCTCGGGAGGGGGAATCACGCTTTCTGTGATCGCCAAAGCGGTGGTCCTCGGGGTACCCCAGCAGGTGGCCCGGATGACGGTGGTGTTCACCGGGGGCGGGAAGACGTTCCATGCCCAGGCTGCAGCCTGCGCATTGGAGCTTCTCGAATCCGAGATGGTGATCGAGCAGGTCGGTGAGGGCGAGATGTGGCTGCCTTCATTCACCGGTCGGTTGTCCTGCAACGACTTGGCCGAGCTTCGCACCGGCGAGGCGGTGTCGTTTACCGCGGTCGTCCGATATGAACCACAGGTCGACGAGACGTTCTGATTGTCGGAGAAGCGGCAAATGTGTCGAACGGTCGACCGCTCTCCCGAGTGCGCCTCTCTGAGGCCGACGGTCCGCTCACCAGCGCTGGTTCGAGATCTCCTGGACGGTGGGGATGGGGATGTCGCTGTCGTCACCCCGGTCGGCGGCATCGATCACATAGAAGAACAGGGCGATCATGAGCACCACGGCCACGACGGTGATCAAACCTTGCGCACCTCGCGACATGACACTCCCTGCCTCGAAGGGGCCGGCCCTACCCCAATGCCGCACCCGCCCAAACGGACCCGGCTGTCATCGGACATCTGATGTCTGCGGAGCCCATACCGCGGTGGCGTCCTCGTCGGGGAACGGGGCGGGCTCGACCGCTCGCAGCGGCGTGACCGTGACGAAGCCTTGGGCACAGAGCGCGGTGTCCGATGCCGGGTCGAGGCCGGCAGTCGATCCGCGGAGTTTGAACTGCAGTCGTTCGCCGGGCTCATCGGCGGTGGCGACGCTGAAGTGACCGAAGGCGTCGAGATCCGCCCAGTGGATGCCGCGCACCCGGTCGAGGGGGAGCCCGGGCACGTTCACGTTGAGCACGGTGGGCCCTGCCGCCCTGGCGAGGATCCACCGTGCGGCCGACCGGGCGACGGCTACGGCGGTGGCCCACTCCCAGGGGTCCGACTCGGCGAGGCTGATGGCGAGACCGTGGCATTTGAACGTGCGAGCGGTGAGCGCTCCTCCGACCGTCCCTGAGTGGATCACCGAGTGGCCGGTGTTGATCCCCTGGTTGATGCCCGAGACGACGAGGTCGGGAGATCGGCCGAACGCGCCCAGGGCCGCCGCGGTGACCGCCAAACCGGGCGGGCCGGCGACGACGTACGCCACCAACCCGTCCAGCCGGGCGCGGCGCATGTCGACGCTGAGATCGGCGGCGAAGCGGCCGATCGCCGTCCCGCTCCCCGACATCTGACCGTCGGGCGCCGCCACCACCACGTCGTAATCTTCAGCCAGTGCAATCGCCAGGGCGTGGAGCCCGGGCGACTCGATGCCATCGTCATTGGTGACGATGACTCGCGGGGTGGGAGCCTGCGACTGCGGCCGTTCATCGACGACGACCTCCTCGGTCGTCACGAGTTCACCGGGGTCAGGGCGCGAATTCCGATGCGTTCCACCAGAGCATCGATCAGCTCGACCGAAGCGCTGCCCAGCCCGTGGCGGGTGACGTTGGCAGCCCCGGCGGCGCATCCCAGCCGCAGAGTGTCCTCGGGCCCCAGGCCGCGTGCGATGGCGGCGGCGAATCCGGCAGTCATCGAGTCGCCTGCGCCCCGAAAGTCGGCAGGCAGCAGCGACGGGGGAGTGGCTTCGAACAGTCCGTCGCCGAATCGAGCGAGCGCCGACTGGCCGCCTCGCGACACCACGACGGCCCGGGCCCCGCGGTGATAAAACCGGGAGATCGCCCGGAGCACCTCGGGGTCGCCGCTTCCGGCAATGACTCCGTCGCGCAGTAATTCCTCATCGCTCACCTTGAGGATGTCGATGCTGCCCCCCTCGAGGAGCGCATCGAGATCGCTCGCATGGAGATCGCCGACGACCTTGGTCTCGGACGCGGCGAGGTCGGCTCCGAGCCGTCGGTAGAAGCCCGACGGGAAGATGTCACCGGTCTGTCCGGGGATGACACAGGCGACCCGCTGCATGGCTTGCTCGAGGATCTTCCCGTACACCTCGTCGATCTCGTGCCGGGTGAGCCGCGGCATCGCCGTCTCGCCCATGACCTCGCGGTCGCCGCTCCGGCGGTCGTAGACGTAGACGGGGGAGGCGGCCTCGGTGCTCACCGTGCTGAGGTCGATGCCGAAGGCCGGGAGCAGGGAGCGGAGGACCATTCCGGTCTCACCGCCGACGGGCCCACACAGCAAGGGCCGCTCGCCGAGATGGCGCAGCATCCTGGCGATCCAGAATCCCTGGCCCCCCGGGTGGAGGTGGATCTCGGCCGCGCCCGGGCCGGGCCCTTCCTCGAGCGTCACATTGAGGTGGAGGACGGGAGCGAATACGACGATGTTGTGTCGATCGCGCGGCATCAGGTTCACCCTCCGGCGGCCCGCCTTTACCCGCCCGCAAGATGGTCGAAACGGGCCATGTCTGGCGCCCGTGCTCGGCTCACGACCCCGGCGATAGAGTGCGAGCCTCGCATGGTCAGGTTCGTGCTCAGGCGGGTGCTGTGGGCGCTCGTCACCCTGGTGCTGGTGATCACGATCGCATTCTTTGCGGTCAACCTCCTGCTGCCCTACGACTATGCCGTAAACCTCGGGCAGCGGCCGCGGGCGATCGAAGCCATCCGGGAGCAATTGGGCCTGGACCGTCCCCTCGTCGTGCAATGGCTGGAGTATCTGTGGGGCTTTGTGCGGGGCGACCTGGGGGAGTCCTACGACGGGAACCGGGTGTCGACCCTGGTGTGGTCGACGATCCCCACCACCGTGACGATCTTCGCGGTTGGGGGCATCGTCGCCTACCTGCTCGGCGAATGGGTCGGTCGGGTCGTCGCCTGGAACCGCAACCGGTATTTCACCGCGGCGTCGAGCACGGGAAGCGTCCTCCTATTCACCGCGTTCCCGCCGTGGCTGGTGTTCGTGCTCGTCTACTTCGGGACCGAGAGGGTGTTCCAGGTACGGTCGTGGTTCGGGCTCGGCCCCAAGCCCTATTCGCCGGTGCCCGGAGGCCCCGCGCTTCAGGTGGTGGCCATCGGACTGGTCATTGCCTTCGTCGGGGGCATCGTGCTGCGGAGCTGGGCCAAGCGCCATGCCCGGCGAGCCCTTGGCTGGGTGGCGCTGCCCGTCGGAATGGCGGCATTCGTGGCCTCACTGCTCGCCCTCGGGGTCTGGGCCGAGGCGATCGACCTGATGCTCTGGCCGAGCGCGGTCATGGCCACCATCGGCCTGGTGCTCATCGCCTTCGGGGAGAGCATGCTCGTGATGCGGGCCGGGGTCTCCTCCGAGATGACGGAGGACTACGTGTTCACCGCCAGAGCCAAGGCCCTTCCGGAGCGGCTCATCCGTGATCGCCACGTCGCTCCCAATGCCGTGCTGCCGGCGATCTCGCGGCTCATCACCAGCGTGCCCTATCTGCTGAGTGGCCTGATCATCATCGAGCGCGAGCTCAAACTTGGTGGTGTCGCCAGCCTGTTCTTCTCCGCCATCGAGTCGGGCAACGTCCCGATCATCATCGGGATCCTGGCGATCGTCGGCATCATCGGCCTGGTACTGCGGGTCGTGCTCGACTCGATCCAGGCCGTGATCGACCCTCGAATCCGTATCGAAGGTCAGATGGCATGACCGACATCTCCCAGTACGAGATCGAGGGCTGGGCCGACACTCGCAAGCGTGTGTTCAAGAGCAAGATGGTCCTGGCCGGGCTGGTGGTCCTCGGCGTGTTCGCGGTCCTGACCTTCATCCATCCGGTGCTCCAGGCCACCGTGTGGTCGGGAAAGCAGTCGGTCTACCGGCCCGAGACCGGGCACGACACCACCATCAGCCACCCGTCCGGGCCCTCGATCGCCCATCCCCTGGGCACCGATCCCCTGGGCCGCGACGTGCTCAGCATCATGACCTTCGGGCTTAGGCCGACGTTCCTCGTCGCCGTTTCGACGGCGCTGAGTGCCGGGCTCGTCGGCCTCGTGGCCGGAACCTCGGCGGCGTTCTTCAAGGGGAGATACGACCGGGCGATGACCCACGTCGCCGATGCGTTCGTGCTGCTTCCTCCGCCGCTCATCTTTCTGATCGCCAGCAAACGCGGCTTGCTGGGCCCCTTCGAGCTGGGATTGCTCTACGGGCTGTTCTTCGGGTTGGGTCCGGCCGCGATCGTGGTTCGCTCGCGGGCGCTCAGCGTGATGGAGAAGCCGTTCATCGATGCTGCCCGGTCGGTCGGGGGCAGCCCGCGGTGGATCGTCACCCACCACGTGGTCCCCCACGTGATCCCACACGTAGCCGTCATCGTGCTGGCCGGAGTCGTCGGGGCACTCATCACCCAGGGCTTCGTCGAGTTCCTCGGCATCGGCGAATACCGGTACGGGCTGGGCAATCTCGTGTACAACGCGCTGACGTACCAGCAGGCCCTCGGATCGGGGGTCGCCTGGAGCGCGCTCATGTCCGGGGCCCTCGCCATCTCGCTGCTGGCCTCGTCGTTCTACATGATCAGCTCGGGGCTGCGGGAGGTGACCGACCCGCGCCGCTCGACGAGGCGGGCCTAGTCGTGGAGCGCTTCTCCGATGCCGGCCGTCGCTTGGGCAAGGACCTCGGCGTAGTGGTGATCGCTTTCTGGCTCGTGTTCTCTGCGGCATTCCTGGTGGGGCGAGCGTCCATGCCTTCGACGAGTTTGCTATCCACTACGGTCGGCGGATCCGAGAGCCCCCTCCTCGGCGAGCTACGGACCGACCTCGCCGCCCTAGGCCGTTCGGCGGCGGTGATCGAGGTTACCGGCGCCATCGCCGGGCGTTGGGTGCTCGACAACCCGAATGTGCCCTACGAATTCGTGCCACTCGGCGCCGAAGCCGACCCCTCTCGACCCGATACGCCAATCGACCTCGACGTCAGGTATGAGAGCGATGGGGTGACGCTGGCGATGGTGATCCGACAGCTCGGGCCCGGCATCGTCCGGACCGAGGCCATGACCATCCTGGTCGCGGTCGAGGGCCGCTCGTCCAATGCCCACGCCGGCGACTGCACGGTGGAGCCGACCAGGTCGGGTTACCTCCCCGAGCAGACCCCCTGGGGTTTCGCGCGGTATTGGCCCTATTTCGCCGGTCATGCGACGTGCACCGCCATCGCCGACATCCGCAGCGGCGAGACGATCTCTTTCACCGCAGTGTTCGAATACGAGTGATGCCTCGCGCCGCGATTCGTGATCTCGTCGTCGCCGTGAGCGGCTTCGCGATCACGTTCTCGCTCATCTTCGTCATGGGCCGAGTCTTCATACCGTCGTTCGGAGCGACGATCGGAGACGTGGACATCGCCGCGACAGGCGGGTCACCGCTTCTCGATCTTCGGACAGACCTGGCCGCCCTGCATCCTCCGGCGGCGGTGCTCGAGGCGACGGGGGCCCTGGAGGGGCGGTTTGTGCTCGACAGGACGGTGTTCGTCAGCCGCTTCGGCCGGCCCCGGAACATCGTGAACGTGGGCAAGGATGTTCCCGTGGACATCGATGTGAAGTTCAGCGCCGGCGGGCTCATCCTGACCCTGGTTGCCGAGCAGGTGCCGGTGGGAGAGCCGCGGCGAGACAGGATGACCGTCGTGGTGACCGCGGATGGGCAGACCTTCAGCGCCAGGCCGGGGCACTGCGCGATCGAGCTGTTCGAGTCGGGCATCCTGACCAGGAACACCGGGCTTGGGCAAGCGATCAGCCCGTCCTACTCGGGTCAGGTCACGTGCACCGACGTCGCGGAGATCCGTAGCGGCGCCCTGGTCTCGTTCACCGCGGTGTTCGTGTACGAGTGATGCTTCGCGCCGCGATTCGTGCCCGCCTCCCGCCTCCCGCCTCCCGCCTCCCGCCTCCGGCAAGAATCAAGAATCTACGAGTCGGCGACTGT
>JAUYIV010000081.1 GCA_030688105.1 Actinomycetota bacterium
CACCGGGACGGCCGAGTCGAGGCGAATCGCCCTGAGCACATCGAGCCCGGGGAGCCCCGGGAGCATCAGATCGAGAAGCACGACATCGGGCCTGACGCGGCGAAATGCATCGAGGCCCTGGCGTCCGTCCACGGTGGCCTCGACGTCGTATCCCTCACGTTCGAGCGCGATTCTCAGCGCCTCTACGAAGGAGGGCTCGTCTTCGACGATCAGCACCCTCATGCCCTGGCCCTCCACCGCGGCAAGGTGACCCTGAACGTCGACCCCTCCCCCTCGCCACTCTCGACGGCGACATCCCCGTGGTGGTTGCGGGCGATGTGGCGGACTATCGACAGCCCCAGGCCGGTGCCGCCGGTCTCCCGGCTCCGTGCCCTATCGACGCGGTAGAACCGCTCGAATATCCGTTCGATGTGCGCCTCGGGAATCCCGATGCCCTCGTCGAACACCTCGATGACGACCGTTCGGTCGTGCGCCTCCGCCCGGACGGTCACCGTTGCCCTGCCGCCCTTGGCCTCATCCGGGAACGAGTACTTGATCGCATTATCGACGAGGTTCGACAGCATCGTTCGCAGTTGCCGGCCGTCCCCCGCCACTCGGATCTCCGGTTCCACCGGCTCCGCGACGAGGTCGACGTCTCGAGATCCCGCGACCGCTTCGAGGTCCTGGACGACGTCGCGCACCACGTCCGCGATCGCAACGGGCTCATCATGGGCACCGAGGGCCTCTGCCTGGGACAGGTCGAGGATATCCCCCACGAGCCTCGACAGGCGGTTCGACTCCGCCTGGAGGCGCTCGGCCAGCCGAGCCGAGCCCGAATCCCCCTCGATCTCGGAAGCGAGGGTCTCGGCGAGCGCCGAAAGCGCCCCCAATGGAGTCTTCAGCTCATGGCCGACGTTTGCGATGAAATCCCTCCGCATCGCCGCCACCCTTCGCTCCTCGCTGACATCCGCCACGAAAGCAACGCATCCGGCACTCTCCACGCCGAAGTCGAGAGGGATCGCGGCCACCTCGAGCACCGTGCGGACCGGCGTGTAGAGGTCGATCTCCATTTCCACCGGCGTGCGCCTCATGACCGCCTGCTCGATCGCCTCGCGAATCCTCACCTCGGCCACCGCCTGTCCGAGGCGCGCCCCGAGATAACGATCGGCGGCGGGGTTGGCCGTCAGGATCACACCCTCGTCGTCGGTGATAACGATGCCCAGCGGCGCCGATTGGACGGCGCCGGCGAGCTGGGCCCGCTCCCGCTGCGCTCGCGCGGTCGACCGCTCGAGCCGACCGAGAGCGTCGTCGAACGCCGCCGCCCGACGCCGGCGCCGCTGAGGAGGCGACCCGCCGATGCGGCGGATGGCATCGTCGACCGCCCGACTGTGCCGCCGATCCCGTGCAAAGAACCAGACCGCGCCGACGGCCCCCGCGGCGGCAACGCCCGCAAGCAAGACGGTGACCGTGTCCACGAAGCGGAGGATAGGAGAGCTCGCCTCCCGCCTCCCGCCGCCCGCCGCCCGCCAGTCCTGCTGGAGGCTGGAGGCTGGAGGCTGAAGGCTCCTTTAGAAAATCACACTCCGTTCACTTCCACGCCGCCTCGCCGTCACCATTGCTTCGTACCGTGCTCCTCGCGGCCAACGGCCCGTGTCCCCGAGGCGCGGCCGGCCACCACCAACAAGGAGGAACATCCGAATGACTCCCACCACCGGCAGGTTGATTGCGGTACTGCTGGCGCTGGCCATGGTGGCGGCGGCGTGTGGCGACGACGACGGCGACGGCGAGGCGATCACCCGCATCGCGATCTCCGGGTCGTCGACCGTCGAGCCGATCTCGGCTCGCGTCGCACAGGCCTTCCACGACATCCCGGCAAACTCGAGCGTTGCAATCGCAGTGGATGGTCCCGGCACTTCCGATGGCTTCGTGCTGTTCTGCAACGGTGAGACCGACATCTCGGATGCGTCCCGGGCGATCAAGCAAGCGGAACTCGACACCTGCCTGGCGAACGGCGTGGAGCCGATCGAGATCAAAGTGGCCATCGATGGCCTCTCGGTGATTACGTCGGTGAACAACGACATGGTCTCCTGTCTCGATTTCGGTGATCTCTACGCCCTGCTCGGCTCGGAGTCGGTGGGCTTCGACACCTGGTCGGACGCAGATACTCTGGCAGCCGAGTTGGCCGCCGACGGACTGGGCGCCTCCCACGCTCCGTACCCCAACGTAACATTGGTGATCACCGCACCCGGCGAGGAATCCGGAACCTTCGACTCGTTCATCGAGATCGTGCTCGCCGGCATTGCCGGTGAGCGCGGCACCGAGCCCGAGCCCCGACTCGACTATCAGGCGTCGCCGAACGACGACGTGATCATCGACGGAGTGGCACGCAACGGCACCTCGCTCGGCTGGGTGGGGTATGCCTTCTACATCAACAACACGGGTGCCGTCAAGGCGCTGGAGGTCGACGGCGGCGAAGGATGTGTGGCTCCCACCCCGGAGACGATCGCGAGCTTCGACTATCCGATCGCGCGGCCGCTCTACATCTATGTCAACAAGGCACGCCTCGATGCCAAGCCCCGACTCGTCGACTTCGTCGACTTCTACCTCGGTGGAGCCGGGCTGGTCGCGGTCGACGGCGCCGGCTACGTGCGTCTCACTGCTGAGGAGCAGGCGTCCTGGAAGGCGAACTGGGAAAGCCGCACGGTTGGCAAGGTGGACGGCTGATCGGGGCAGGGACCCAGGCGACACCCCGACGTGGAAGGCCGGGTCGGTAACCTCCGGCCCACCACCGATCCCTGAGCGCGAGCAGGAGCCCGAGACCGCTTCATGACCACAAGGGACCAGATAGCCACGGCTCTCGCCGGCGACCGCTCGCGGCGATCGCGTGAACGACGGATCCGGAGGGTGTTCTTCGGAGCCGCGGCGGCATCGGTCCTGATCAGCATCGCGATCGTCGTCTCGCTCTTCGGCGAGGCCTGGACCTTCATCAGCAACGTGGGGTTCCCGCAGCTCGCCGACATCGGGTGGTTCCCGCGCCGCGGCTTCTACGACATCCGAACCCTCCTCGTCGGAACGCTTCTGGTCGCAGGCATCGCCATGCTGGTGGCGGGTCCGCTGGGGATGGGGGTGGCCATCTACTTGTCGGAGTACGCCGCGCCGCGCACCAGGCGAATCCTCAAACCGGCGGTGGAGCTGCTGGCGGGGATTCCCAGTGTGGTGCTCGGCTACTTCGCCCTCACCTTCATCTCCCCCGAGGTGCTTCGACCGATCTTCGGAGAAGACCTCGATGGCTTCAACCTGCTGGCCGCCGGGCTGGGAGTGGGGATCCTCACGATTCCGTTGGTCGCCTCGGTGACCGAGGACTCCCTGCGCGCCGTGCCCCTCGCCCTGCGCGAGGCGTCCTACGGCCTGGGCGCTACAAGGATGTCCACCAGCATCCGGGTGGTCATCCCGGCAGCGGTTTCGGGCATCGTGGCCTCGATGATCATCGCCTTCTCCAGGGCGATCGGGGAGACGATGGTGGTCGCGATCGCCGCCGGCGCCACCGGCGGATCTCTCTTCACCGTCGATCCTCTCGGGGGAGGCCAGACGATGACCGCGGCCATGGCCTCGCTGGCGATAGGGTCGGACCGGGTGCGGGGTGACGACTACGCCTTCCAGAGCCTGTTCTTCATCGGACTGGTCCTCTTCCTCATGACCCTGGTGCTCAACATCCTCGCGGAGCGCTTCGTTCGCCGGGTGAGAGAGCGTTACTGACGATGAACGCCTCCGCCATCTCCGCAGCACCCGAGGCGGTGGGCCGCGCCCTCTCGCAGCATCGCCGCGACGTTCGGGGATCGCTGTTTCGGGTGGTGCTTCTGGGCTCGCTGCTGGTCGCCATCGGGATCCTGGTCACGCTGATGGTCGACATAGTGGCCCGGAGCCTCCCGGTGTGGGGTGATCGCGGCGTGGTCGACCTCATCAGCACCGAGATCTCCGCCGACCCCGCTCGCGCCGGCATCTGGCAGGCCTTCTACGGCTCGCTCATCCTGATGGTCTTCACCGCCGCCATCGCCTTTCCGTTGGGAATCGGGGCAGCCATCTACCTCGAGGAGTACGCCCGGGACACCCGCACGACCCGGATCATCAACGCCAACATCCGTAACCTCGCCGGTGTGCCTTCGATCGTCTACGGCCTGCTCGGTCTGGCGATCTTCGTGAAGCTGCTCGGCGGATTGACCGGGCCCAGCGTCGAGGGCCGCAGCATCATCTCCGGCGGACTGACGCTCGGCATCCTCGTCCTGCCCATCGTGATCATCACCACTGCAGAGGCATTGCGAGCCGTGCCCTCCTCGATTCGGGAAGGCGCCATCGGAGTGGGGGCCACCCCATGGCAGACGATCCGACACCACGTGCTGCCGATCGCCGCCCCCGGGATCTTCACCGGGACGATCCTGTCGCTGGGACGGGCATTCGGCGAGGCGGCGCCGCTCTTGCTCGTCGGCGGGATCACGACCTTCTTCAGCACCGGTGACGCCGGGTTCATCGAGGTCCTCCAGGGGCGCTTCAGCGCGATGCCGGTTCTCGTCTTCTCATGGGCACGCCTGCCCCAGGCCGAGTTCAAGGCGTTGACCGCGGCATTGATCGTCATCATGCTCATCGTTCTCCTGCTGATCAACGCCACCGCCATCTACTTGCGCAACCGGTTCGAGAAGGGTGTGACCTCGTGACGATCCCCGATCCCCGACCCGAGACCCGACGGTTCGAGGTGGGGCACTCGGCATCGATTGGCGCCTCCAAGAGCGCCGAGCCGGTATTCGACATCGACGACCTCTCGGTCACGTACGGCGACTTTCGCGCCGTCGAGGGCATCACCCTCGACATCCAACCCAGTGAGATCACCGCCTTCATCGGGCCGTCGGGCTGTGGCAAGACCACCGTGCTCCGCTGTTTCAACCGGATGAACGACCTGATCGAGTCGGCATCGGTCGAAGGCTCGATTCGCTACCACGGGGTGAATCTGTACGGCCCTCGGATCGATCCCGTGGAAGTCCGTCGACGGATGGGGATGGTGTTCCAGAAGCCCAATCCCTTCCCGAAGTCGATCTACGACAACATCGCGTTCGGACCGCGGGTGGCGGGTCACAAGGGCAACCTCGACGACCTCGTCGAGGAGTCGCTCACCCGCGCCGCGCTCTGGGACGAGGTCAGCGGAAAGCTGGCCGAGCCGGCCCTGGCATTGTCGGGTGGCCAGCAGCAGCGGCTGTGCATCGCACGGGCGATCGCCACCAGTCCCGACGTGGTCCTCATGGACGAGCCCTGCTCGGCGCTCGACCCGATCGCCACCTTGAAGATCGAGGAGCTCATGCTCGAGTTGAAGAAGGACTACACCATCGTGATCGTCACCCACAACATGCAACAAGCGGCGAGGGTGAGCGATCGAACCGCGTTCTTCACGGTGGATGTCCGCGCCGAGGGGGTTCGCACGGGACGACTCGTGGAATTCGACGACACCGGTGTGATCTTCACCAATCCCCGCGAGCAATCCACCGAGGACTACATCACCGGCAGATTCGGCTGACGAGCGTACGCTCTGAGCGGGGGCAACCATGCAACATCCACACGACGAGACCAGGCACCGTTACAGCGAGAGCCTCGACGCCACGTTGCGATCGACGGTCGAGCTGGGAGCGCTGGTGCTCGAGAACGTTCGACGGACGACGGAGGCCCTGCTCGAGAACCGGCTCGATCTCGCACACCAGGTGATCGAGGCGGACGACGAGATCGACGAAAAGTATGCCGCCCTCGAGCACCGGGTGTTCGAGGTCATGGCCCGCCAGCAACCGGTGGCCGGGGACCTTCGATTCCTGGTTGCCATGACCCGGATCCTCTACGAGATCGAGCGAAGCGGCGACCTCGCGGTGAACTGCGCCAAGGGCCTGATTCGCCGTGAGGGGTACTCCCTATCGGCCAACGTCCAGAGCCTCCTCGCCCGAATGTCTCGCAAGGCCGCCGATCTGTTCAGTCGGGGCCTCGATGCGCTCGCCGACCTCGATGCCGAAGCCGGGGCCCGCCTCGACGAAGCGGACGACGCCGTCGACGACCTGGTGGGCGAGCTCTACTCGGCCATCGCGCAACGGTCCGGTGACATGGGGTTCGACCTCGCCGTCGAACTCTCTCGGGTTGGTCGCTACATGGAGCGGATCGCCGACCACGCGGTGAACATCGCCGAGCATGTGACCTTTATCGTCACCGGGTCCTTCCCGGAAGAACCGGCGGCGACGAAGGACGAGGGCTGAGGATTGGCGATTGGCGATTGGCGATTGGCGATTGGCGATTGGCGATTGGCGATTGGCGATTGGCGATTGGCGATTGGACCGACGCGCCCGGCACTCTCCTAGAACTACCGAAACGTCTGTCGTGTTGCGTATTGCGTATCGCGTATCGCGTACTCGCGCTTCAGCCGAACAACCGCCTCCACAGCTGCACGAAGATCGCCCGGTCACCCGGCTCGGGCAGGTCGGCGAGAACTGCGAGGAGGTGGTCCGGCGGAAGGTCGCCCACCAGCACGTATGACCGATCGGGGCTGCTCCAGTGCACCCATATGTTCGTCGGAGTGACCAGTCGGCGGTATGCCTCTCCGTCGATCTCGAACTCGCTCGCTTGGGTGAACTCGTTGGGCATCGGGCCCCGCCTCGACTCGAAGACCGAGAACGAGAACAGGCCATCCGTGTAGTAGGACTGGAGGGCCCCGCCCGGAGCCTCATAGGAATCGGCGCGCCGGTACCCAGCGGCGGTCTCGGGAAGCCGCGCCGTGGCGGTGGCTCGCTCCATGACGCTGCGTCTGCCGAAGTCCTGAGGCATCTCCGGATGCCCTTCGCCGGTCCCGGGCTCGAATTCGACCAATGAGGCAAGGCGGAACACCCTGCCCTCTCCGTCGAGGATCTCGGTCACCAGCGGGATGGTGCTCTCGTCGTCGATCACGAGGCGGGCCCGCGGGCGCCCGTCTTCGAGGACGGTCACCGCGGTCGCCGCCCGGCCGAGGCGACTCGTGGCGACGGCGTCTCCTAGCGTGTATCTCTCGCTGAGCGTCCACGACGACCACTCGGCCACCTCCAGGGCGTACCAATCCGCGCCGGAACCGACCGCGACCAGGGAACGCGAAAGCACCAGGTCACGGCCGGGTACGTGCACCATCGACATCCCTCGCGACCGCACCACCTCGTAGGTGGCGGCGGCAGATTGGTCGCCCCAAGCGCACATGACGATGCCCACCGCGTGGAACTCCCCCGCTCCGGCGTTCTCCATGAGCTCTTCGAGTGACTCGTCGGCAGCCGCGACCACCGGCAGCCCCAACGCGGTGGTCGCGATCAATACGACGAGAAACCGGCGTCTCACGGGCCGCCCCGAACCGTGGAAATCCCCGGGTCGACGACCAATCGGGCGGTGTGCTGGTCGCGCAGGGCGTCGAGGTCGAATGTGCTCTCCGACTCCCCAGGGGCGAACACCAGGCCGAGGGCGAGAGCGGCGACGGCCAGGCCGGAGAACGCCCACGCCAGCGCGGGACGCGAGAACCTCCGAGCGAAGCCCGACGCGATCCCCGTTTGCGGCATCTCGAGCATCGGGAGGGACCGCACCATCCCGCGGACCTCTGCCAGGTCGGTGAGATCGCCGCGGCAGCCGGCGCACCCCGCGATGTGGTCGTCGATCATCCGGCGTTCCGCGGCCGACGCCTCACCGTCGGCGTAGGCGGACAGGAGATCGCCGGGATGCTTCACGTCAACAGCTCCTTGAGCATCCGCCGACCCCGGTGGATGCGACTGCGGACGGTGCCAATCGGGATGCCCACGGCTTCGGCGATCTCTTCGTAGGTGAGCCCCACCACGTCGCACAGGACCACGGCTTCACGAAAGTCGTAGGGCAGCTGGAGGAGGGCGCGTTGGACGTCCTCGCCGAGCCGGACCTTGGCGAGTTCGTCGTGTGGCGAAGGAGAGGGATCGACGCCACCGGGATCGTCTTCCGGCAGCGGGACGCTGGGTCTTCGCTTGCGGCGGCGGACCTCGTCGAGGAAGGCATTGCGGGTGATCCGCCACAGCCAGCCGTCGAACGAGCCCGGCCGGTAGGCGTCGAGCCCGCGTCGGACCCGCAGAAGCACCTCTTGGACGAGGTCGTGCGCATCGTCGGCGTTGCCGGTGAGGCGGTAGGCGAAGTTGTAGATCTTCCGCCCATGTTCTCGGGCGACCTCCTCCCAGGAGGGGACGGGTTCGTCAGACATCCGTCAGTCCCGCTAACGCCCCGATCTCGGTGCGAGTTCCGCGCCCGAGCGCTGCGTGCCGGTGATTGCCGGGAGGCACCCGTCTACCGAAGCGCGAGGGCGTCGATGAATCCCTCGAGGCGCTCCCGGGTGACAAATCGGATCCGCCGGTCGCGTCGTTCGCGGTCGTAGATCTCGAATGGCGCGAACTTCTCCGAGATGAGGAGCCCCCGGTCGGCGCCCGAGGATCCGAAGTCGACCACGAATCTCCGAATCTCGGACTCGTCGAGCTCGGGGTGAGAGCCCGGGAGGTGGGGGACCACCCGAACGAAGGTGGTCTGGCCGCCGCGCCGCGCCTGGTGCGTCTCCGGCGAGGACTGCTCGATGGAGTAACCGACGACACGCATGAGCCCGAGGGCGAGATCGGGACCGGTGGCAATGGCGGGATCGACCCCTTGTGCCCGGAGCGCGGCCGCCGGAGCTGCGGGCAGCGCCACCTCGGAGGCGAACGGCGGCAGTTCCTCGCCGCGGGTCGGCGCGGCGATCCCGGGGGCGTGCTCGGGGAGCGAGGAGATGTGCTCGAACACGTCGATGTCCCGGGCGCCGTGCGGGATCAATTCGGGGAGCATCGGGGGCGGCAGCTCGCCCGGGGTGTCGAGGGAGATGGCCGCCGCCACTGCCCAGGCGCCCTCCCTCCGGCCCAGTGCAACGACCTCGTGGACGTCGTCGATGGGCAGGGCGTGGCGCTTCTCCCGGACCACCTCGACGGCCTCTCGGCCGAGCAGCGTCTCGAAGACCTCGTCCTGGTGATCGGGCAGCGGAACGTCGAAATGAACGCGGGCAGAGCCCTCACTGACATGGAACTCGGCAACGGCCGGTCGAATCCGATCTCCCTCGAGGCCGACGACGCCGCCCATCGCCGGCACCGCCGGTTTTCCCGGCCTCGACCGAGACATCAGCACGATCACGATCCCGATCGCCACGATCGCAACTCCGACTATGACCCAGCCCAAGATGTCGCTCCCTGGTCGCTACCCGACCAATTGTACGGAGCGGGGGTTGCTGCGCCGTCCGCGGAGCCCTATCCGCCACCCGCCATCATTCGCCATCGGCCATCATCGGCCATCGGCCATCGGCCATCCGCCGGAGACGCGTCGAGAAAGAGGAGACCATCAGAACTCTCCGGCCGAGGGCTGAGGGGGGAGGGCTTTTCCGGAGGGTTGCTTCTAGGACGCCCGGCGCGAGGCGGCCACCTGTCGCTCTCGGCGGACCCGGCGGCGCTCCCGCTCCGACATGCCGCCCCAGATCCCGAACTTCTCTCCGGTGACGATGGCGAACTCCAGGCAGTCGGCCCGCACCTCGCATTCACGGCAAATCGCCTTGGCGGAGCGGGTCGACGCCCCCCGTTCCGGAAAGAACAGATCGGCATTCGCCCCCTTGCAGTTTGCCTCGTCCTGCCAGGAGAGGTCGAACCCCGAAGACAGAGCCACTCTCAGTTCGTCGAGCATGCCCACCCCTTCGGGGAATTACATCGATGTCATTATTGCGCGCGGAGCGCGCGCAGTCAATGGCGTCCAGTGGTAACGCTCTACGTTGCGTGTGAACGCGGATCGCGCGGGGAGCGTTGCCCGTTGCCCGTTGCCCGTTACCCGAAAAGGACCTGTCCCCCACTGGACCCGTCAGGGACCCGATCGCGATCGCCGCCCGGCTTCAAGGCACGGGCAACCGGAAACGGCTAACGGGAAACGGTTTCTCCGAG
Organism: Actinomycetota bacterium; assembly: GCA_030688105.1. Classification (GTDB taxonomy): domain Bacteria; phylum Actinomycetota; class Acidimicrobiia; order Spongiisociales; family UBA11373; genus JAUYIV01. Next base: position 9,972 of record JAUYIV010000081.1, read on the forward strand.
CCGCCTCAAGTCTGCGCCGCGTATCTGCGATTCCGCCACTTCGCCTTGAAGTAGTCCCGATTCATCACGGCGATGAAGTCGACCGAGATCGACTTCGGACAGGCGATCTCGCACTCGCCGTGATTGCTGCAGGAACCGAAGAAGGCCTCCATCGTGTCGACCATCGCCTCCACCCGCCGCCAGCGCTCGGGCTGGCCCTGTGGGAGCAGACTGAGATGCGACACCTTGGCCGCGGTGAACAGCTGGGCGGCGCTGTTGGGGCACGCGGCCACGCAAGCACCGCACCCGATGCATGCAGCAGCATCCAT
>JAUYIV010000087.1 GCA_030688105.1 Actinomycetota bacterium
GACATCTGGCAAGGGTCGGGCAGGTCATCGGTGCAAGTCTCATCGCCGCCCTGACCGTCGCGGTGTTCACATGGGGGGTCTGGGTTGAGAGGGCGCTGCGATCCTGGCAGGCCGAGTTTGGCCCCGTTGCACACTGGTGGACACCCATTGCCTGGAGTATCGGAGTTCCCTTTCTGGCTGGCGGGCTTTGGGTCGCATGGCGTGCAGGGACAGGCCACTGGACGTTCAGACGCCGTCCAGGACAGCGACCGCCCGCGAATCTTGGCGAAATGTCGCGGACTGGCCCGAGAGTTCAGGACTGACGGGATCTTGAGCCCCCTCGGCACCCCTGACCTCACCGACACGACAGAACCCGGGGAGCACGACGCCTACCCTTTCCCACGCACAGCTCACGGAGGATTTCACCCATGATCGACTTCTCGGATCGGGTCGCTCTCGTCACCGGGGCCGGTAGGGGCCTCGGGGCATCGCATGCGCGGCTGCTCGCCTCGCGGGGGGCGGCCGTCGTGGTCAACGACCCGGGTGTCGCCACCGACGGGACCGCATCGGAGGCCCGCCCCGCCGATGAGATCACCGCCGAGATCAAGGAGGCGGGGGGCGCCGCAGTCGCCGATTACGGGTCGGTCTCCAACCCGCAGGAAGCCGAGGCGATGGTGCAGCGAGCCATCGAGGAGTTCGGGCGGATCGACATCGTCGTCAACAACGCCGGGATCCTGCGCGACAAGGCGTTCCACAACCTCGAATGGCCCAATCTCGAGGCGGTCCTCGACGTCCATCTCAAGGGCGCCTTCTATGTCACCCAGCCGGCCTTCCGCCACATGCGGGAGCAGAGCTACGGGCGGATCGTGATGACGTCCTCCAACTCCGGGCTGCTGGGCAACTTCGGCCAGGCCAACTACGGGGCGGCCAAGATGGGACTGGTCGGCCTCATGAACGTGCTGGCCCTCGAAGGCGTCAAGTACGACATCAAGGTCAACTCTGTCGCCCCCGTCGCCCACACCAGGATGACCGAGGACATCCTCGGGCCCATCGCCGAGAAGCTCGAGCCGTCGCAGGTGTCGCCCGTGGTCGTCTACCTCTGCTCGGAGAGGTGTGCGGTGACCGGCGAGGTCTACTCGGCGGCGGGCGGCGTGGTCAGCCGGATGTTCATCGGCCTCACCCCGGGATGGTTCAAGCATCCCGATAAGGAGGGCGCCCTGACCCCCGAGGACATCGAGGCCCACCTCGACGAGATCCGCGACGAGGAGGGCTACATCGTGCCCGCCTCCAACCAGGACGAGCTGCAGAAGCTCGCCCCGCTGCTGTTCTCATGACCGCGCCCGGCCCATCGGCCGGGAAGGCGGAATGGCGGCGGTGGGCGCGCCGGGTGCGGCGCGACCTCAATTGGCCCGAGATCTCCCTCGCCATCGTCGAGTCCTTGCGGGCGTGGGGGCGCCTGCATTCCTCCACTCGCGTGCTGCTCTACGAACCACTGCCAGACGAGGCGGATCTCCGTCCGTTGGTCGAGTCGGTCGAGGTCCTGGTCACTCGCACCCCGGACGACGGCGACCTGACCGTCCACCGGTTCGAAGGCCCCCGTGAGGTCCACCGGTTCGGCTTCTCCCAGCCGATCGCCGGGGAGGCGGAGGTCGATCCCGCCGACGTCGACGTCGTGCTGCTTCCCGGCCTGGCGTTCGATCTCGCCGGGGTCCGCCTCGGCCACGGAGGGGGACATTTCGACCGGCTCCTGGCGCGGCTTCGGCCCGACTGTCTCCTGGTGGGCGTCGCCCCGGCGGCGCTCGTGGTCGACCGCCTCCCCTGGGAGGGCCACGACGTTCTGGTCACCCATCTCGTAACCGAGAGCGGGGTCCGGGAGGTCGGTATGGTCCCGCCGATGCCGGCAGACCTGCTCTCCGCTGCCCGTGACTGGATTGCCGGCGACCCCGACCCGGTGACGAGGTCCGAACTGGAGGCGATCCTCGAATCCGGCGACATGGAGGCCCTCGAGGACCGCATCGGCGCCACGCTCCGCTTCGGCACCGCCGGGATCCGCGGCGAGGTGGGTGCCGGTTCCAATCGGATGAATCGGGCCACCGTGATCCGCACCACCCGCGGGGTTGCCGACTACCTGATCGCCCGGGGTCGTGACGGCGGACCCGTCGTCGTCGGGTTCGACGGTCGGCCCGACAGCGAGCGGTTCGCCGAGGACGCCGTCGGCGTGTTCGCCGCCGCCGGGATCCCCACGCTGTGGTTCCCCACGGTGACCCCGACCCCGCTGGTCGCTCACGCTGCCATGAAGGAGGGGGCGACGATGGCGGTGGTCGTCACCGCCAGCCACAACCCGCCCACCGACAACGGGTACAAGGCCTACGACGCCAATGGCGCCCAGATCATCCCCCCGGTCGACTCCGAAATCGCCGCCGCCATCGACGCTGTCGGGCCGGCATCCGCGGTGCCGCGGATCGAACGCGTCTTCGAGGTCGCCGACGAGCTCGCTCGGCCGATCGGGCTCGAGGCCGAGGATCGCTACACCGAAGAGGTGTTTGCCTTTCGGGGTGACCCTGCCGAGCGGCACCCGATCCGCATCGCCTATACCCCGCTCCATGGAGTGGCCGGGCCGCTGGCGATCCGGACCCTGGCGGCCGGGGGGTACGGCGACGTCCACGTCGTGGAGGAGCAGTTCGAGCCCGACGGCCGCTTTCCCACCGTCGCCTTCCCCAATCCCGAGGAGCCGGGCGTCCTCGACCTCGCCGAGGCGCTCGGTACCCGGGTCGAGGCCGACCTCGTGATCGCCAACGACCCCGACGGGGATCGGCTGGCGGTGTGCGTGCCCGGTGAGGATGGCTGGGTGCGGCTGAGTGGCAACCAGATCGGGGTGCTGCTCGGGGACATGGCCCTCGAACATACCGAGGGCGAGGGGCGGCTCGTGGTGAGCAGCGTGGTGTCGTCGCCGATGCTGGGGGCGGTCGCCGCCGCCCACGGCGCCCGCCACGAGGTGACCCTCACCGGGTTCAAATGGATCTGCAACGCCGCCCTGGCCCTCGAAGCCGCCGAAGGCTTGCGCTTCGTGTTCGGGTACGAGGAGGCCCTGGGGTACACGGTCGGCCCGGTGGTGCGCGACAAGGACGGCATCTCGGCGGCCCTGTGGTTCGCCGACCTGGTGGCGACAGAGTCCGCCCAGGGCCGCACCGTCTTCGACCGGCTGGCCGACCTCTACGTGCGGCACGGGCTGTGGGTGAGCGTCCCGCGCAGCGTGGTCCGGGCGGGGCCCGACGGCCTCGCCGAGATCGCGGCGGCGATGAACCTGCTGGGGGAGGCCCTGCCGTCGACGCTAGGCGGCCTGGAGGTCACCGGGTTCACCGACTACCGGCAGGGAGCCGATCGCCGGCCGTTCTGGCTCCCCGCCACGCCCCTCGTCGACTTCGCCCTGGAGGGTGGCAGCCGGGTCCTGGTCCGGCCCAGCGGGACCGAGCCGAAGTTGAAGGTGTACGCCGATGTTCGCGGCGAGGTGGGCTCCGCGGCGGAGGTCCCCGCCGCCGCGGCCGAGGTGAGGCGGGTCGCCGGCGCGGCCGTCGACGGCCTGCTGGCGATCCTGGGCTGGGCCGAGTGACCCCGCTCGTCGTCCTGCTCCGCCGCACCCCGGCGGTGGCCTGGTTCACCCTCGGCCACGTCACCGTCTTCACCGTCGTGGGGCTGGTTCGCGACCAGTCCTTTCTGTGGGTCTACCTCCCGGCGCTGGCGGCGTCGATCGCCATCGTCGTGTGGATCGATCACCGCTGGGGCCCGATCCCGGCGGTGCTGCTCTGGCTGCTGTCGATCTGGGCGGCCATGCACCTGGCCGGAGGCCTGGCTGCCGACCCCAGCGGCAAGCGGGATATCCTCTACAACTGGTGGCTGATCGACGGATACCTGAGATGGGACCAGCTGGTCCACGGATTCGGGATCGGCGCCGCCACCGCCGTGCTGGCGTTTGCGGCCCGTGACAACGACCGGCCGCTCATATGGGGATTCGTGCTGGCTCAGGTAGTGGGAGTCGTCAATGAGACGGCTGAGAACATCTTTGCCCTGTTCGTCGAGGGGTCGAACGTCGGGGACGCGGTCAACACCGCCTGGGACATCATCTGGCATCTCGTGGGTGCGCTCGTCGCCGTCATATGGATGAGCCGGCGGGGGATTCCCGGGACCGCGTTCGGCCGGGCCCGCCGGCTCGATCTCGAGAGCGAGATCTCGTGACGAGCCCCGAGGCTTCGCGGCGGGTGGTCGAGGCAGGCCGGGCGCGGGGTGTCGAGATCGACATCCGCGAGTTCCCCGAGGGGACCAAGACCTCGGCAGACGCCGCGGCGGCGATCGGCTGCGAGCGGTCGGCGATCGCCAAGTCGATCGTGCTGACCCTGGACGACCGGGAGCAGGTCGTCGTGTTCGCCAGCGGCGATACCCGCATCGACCTGAAGAAGCTGGCGGCGGTGGCGGGCGCCGGGAAGGCTCGGCGGGCGACGCTCGAGGAGGCACGCCGCGCCACCGGATTCGCCGCCGGAGGCACGCCGCCATTCGGGTACCCCGGACCGGTGCGGGTGTTCGCCGATCACGCCCTCCGGCGTCATGATCTGGTGTGGGCGGCAGGAGGGACGCCGACGACGGTGTTCCCGATCCTGCTCTCGGACCTGGTCAGGGTGGCGGGGGCGGAGTGGGTGCGGGTAAGTGAGTAGGAGGTGGGTGGAGGTTCGGGTCGGCTCTCCGACACCGAGTCGTCTTCCGTCGCGCTGGGATACCCGCGCAGGTAGCGTTGGCGGCAGCAGGCTCCAAAGCGAAAGGGAACGGGACGATGACCGTGTTCGCTGCCCATCGGCTGGCCATTTTGCCGGTGGTCGGCGTCATCGCGCTGACATCCTGCGGTGCGGAGATAGCGGCTGTGCCGGCCGCCCAGGAAACGACGAGCACCGTCGCGGCCACGACCACAACGGCCGCAGTGACTACGACCACGGAACCACCGCGGTACGAATGGCCAGCCGATGCGACCGCCTCGATGCGCTTGTGGGGTCCTCCCGCCGGGCCGATATTCGAGATTCCTCGATTCGGCACCATCGAAGAGCTCGCCGAGTCGGCGAGCGTCGTCATCATCGGCGTACCGGTCGACTTCGGCCCGAC
>JAUYIV010000088.1 GCA_030688105.1 Actinomycetota bacterium
CGTCCCGCTCGAAGGAGCTCGAGATCCTCGAGACCCATGGGCGGCAGTCTTCCTACACCGACCTCGGCCCGGTGGTGAGCGCTGAGGACGTGCAACGGATGATCGGGGTGGCCCGCAGGGTGCATGTATCCGACCCCGTCAAGGAGTACCTGGTCGACACCGTCGAGGCGACTCGCGACGACCCCGACCTGCTGCTCGGCGCATCGCCACGCGCCACGCTGTACTTGCAGCGGGCGGCCCGGACTCGGGCCGCCATCGCGGGCCGTCCCTATGTGACCCCCGACGACGTCAAGGCGACGCTGCGGCCGGTGCTCACCCACCGCCTCATCCTGCGGCCAGAAGCCCAGATGCGCGGTACGGAGATCGACGAGATCCTCGACGGCATCGCCGCTGGGATCCCCGTACCAGGGAGCGGGGTCAGGGCCTGATGCCCACCGGGCGAGGGTGGGCCGCGATCGGCGTCTCGGCGGCTCTCTTCGTCCTCTGGGCGGGATTCGGCGAGCTCGACCTCATGACGACCGCGGTGTTCCTCCTCGCCGCGGTCGTCATCGGGATGGTCTTCGTCAACCTGGTATCCCCCGAGGTCGCGGTGTGGCGGCGGATCCTTCCGGCGCAGGTCCACGAGGGCGACACGGTGATGATCGAGATGGATGTGATCGCCTCCCGTCGCCTGCGCAACGTCTCTCTCGAGGACACCGTGCATGGTCTCGGCACCGCCCGTTTTGCCGCCGGCGCGGCGCGGCCCCGGGAGCCGCTCACGGCGCGATACGAGGTCCGGTGCCGGGGGCGGGGGATCTTTGCCGTCGGTCCCTCGGTTCTTTCCATCTCCGACCCCTTCTCGCTCACGGAGCGCCGCACCCGCATCGGAGAGGTCGACCGACTCACGGTGTACCCGACTGTCGAACGGCTGACCGGGCTGCCCGCGGTTCGCGGACTCGACCCCACGGTTCACGCGATCAAACCCACCTTCGCTCCCTTCGGAGGCGAGGACTTCTACACCCTCAGGGAGTATCAGGTGGGCGACGACCTCCGCAAGGTCCACTGGCCGTCGTCGGCGAAGCGTGATGACCTGATGATCAAGCAGCTCGAGATCCCGTGGCGGAACCGGGCGCTGGTGCTTCTCGACACCCGACCGCATCGCTATCCGATCCCGGAGGCGTTCGAACAGGCGGTCCGGGGTGCGGCATCCGCCATCGCCCACCTCTATCAATCCGGATTCGGCCCCGAGCTGTGGTCTGGAGCGAGGTCGACGAAGGGCCGCCCCGTCGACCGGTACCTCGACGCGATGGAGACTCTGGCGACGATCCAGACCGGCGGGCGCCTCGACCTGCGCAACACCGTGAGCCGCCTCCTCCGTCAGGGTGGCGGAGGCGGAGCGTTGGTCCTGATCACCGGGACGCCGGACGAAGGCCTGCTCGGAGCCCACCGGCTGCTCGCAAACCAGTTCACCCGCACCGTCCTGATGGCGGTGACCGATCGCCCCGACATCGCCGCAGCTCGGTTCCATGGGGTGAATGCCGTCACCGTGACCGTGGGTACCCAGGGACGCTGGGCACCCGCGTGGAGGACCGCCATGGAGATCTCATGGGCTACCGCCTCAGCTGGCTAGTCGGCGGCGCCGGGGTCGCCTTCGCGCTGGTGCGCCTGGAGCGTCTGCTCCTCCCCTCCGCAGGGGGACTGCCCTGGGAGGTGGTGCTGATCGCCTGCGCGGTTCTGGGAGCCACGATCTCCTGGGCCGGGATCGCGTATCGGGTCCGGGGGGCGTTCCTCACCGTCATCCACGCCGCCGCGATCACGCTGACGGTGGTGAGGATCGCGGTGCCCGAGAGCACCTGGCTGATCTTCCCCACTCGGGAATCGTTCACGGAGCTCGGCGCCGAGCTCACCTTCGCCCGAGACGTCATCCGAGCCGGGATCGCCCCGGTTATCCCCCTCGCCGGCCTGGTCGCGATCCTGGCGGTGGTCTTTTGGGGCATGGGGGCACTCCTGGCATGGGGCCTCCTCACCGGCCGGCCGTATGTGGCCGTGGTCACCCCATTGGTCGTGTACCTGGAGTTCGCCGTGCTCGATCGCCGCATCGGGGGATGGTGGACCGTCGGGTTCATGGCTCTGATCGGGGTCACGCTCATCGCGGTCACCATCGACCGACGAAAGGAGGGAGCCGGGCTGCTCTCCTCGGCGCGGGACGGGGGCCGCATCAGGAGATCCATCCCCGCCATGGGCGTTGGCACGCTGCTGGTGACGCTGCTCCTGGCGGTCAACGCCAGCGACGCCATTGCCGGCCTGGTACCCCGGCGAGGCTTCCTCGAGTGGGAGGGCGCCAGCAACCTGTCCGGCGACTTCTTCGGCAGCGTCTCCTACAACCCCTTCGTCGGGATCCAGCAGAGCCTGGTCGCGCAGACCAACGTCCCGGTGTTCGTGTTCAGCCCGAATGGGGGCTTGGCCGGAAGCGTCCCTCAAGGCCATCCTGCCGATCAGGTGTACTGGCGGCTGGTGGCGCTCGACTCGTTCGACGGCGACCAGTGGCACGTCGGCAGCCCTCGGCTCTCCAATCCCGCCGATCTCGAGAGCCTCGAGGACGCCGCGGCAGCGTTCGCCGGCCCGACCGCCGGCTTCTCGGCAGACGTGACGGTCCTCGCCCTGCAGATGGACTGGCTTCCCGCCCCCTACGCACCGGTCTCCCTGACCGCGCATGAGGGCGTCGTCCAATCCGGTTTCAGGGTGCGGCGCGCCGACGGCTCCCTCCACTTCGATGCGCTCACCTACCGGGGAATGACGTACACGATCCAGTCCGAGATCCCCCAGCCGAACATCGACATCCTCAGCCGACGACCCGACGGAACCCCGTCGATCATCTTCCAATCTGCCATCGAGACGGGCGACTTCGGGCTTGTCGGGACCGCGCTCCCCGAGATCGTGAACCGGGCACTCCCCGACGCCGAGCGCTATCTGGCGCTGCCGGACGAGCTCGACGAGCGGATCGAGCTTCTCGCCCAGGCGCAGATCGTGGGGCTCGAGACCGACTTCGAGAGAGCGCTCGCGCTGGAGAACTTCTTCAGATCGCCCGGCGGCTTCGTGTACTCGGTCAATGTCCCGCCGGGGCACGGGGCGTCGGTGCTGGCCGACTGGCTGCTGGAGCCGGAGAGCGACAACTACCGGACCGGGTATTGCGAGCAGTTCGCCACCTCGATGGCGGTGATGGCTCGGACCGTCGGGATCCCGAGCCGGGTGGTGCTCGGATTCACCCCCGGCAACACCCTCGAGGACGGCCGACTCGTGGTCCGGGATCGCAATGCACATGCCTGGGTCGAGCTCTGGATGCCGAGCCAAGGCTGGGTCAAGTTCGATCCCACCCCTCGTACCGACGGGGCGAATCCCACCACCGCGGACGAGCTCCCGTTCCGGGCCGGGGAGCACTTCAACGCCGCCCGGGAGGAAGCGCCGCGAACCGATCCCCGCAACACCCCGGTGACGACCGCGCCCACGACCCCCGTGGATCCCGACGTCATCGGCGAAGGTGGAGCCGAAGCCCCTCCCTTCTCGACGTCCCCCAACTGGCTGATCCCCGGCGTCGTCATCGTGCTCCTCCTGGGGTTGGCGCCGACGGTCAAATGGGTTCGACGGCGGCGACGCCTGCGTAGCCTCGAGCACGGCGACGTGACGGGTGCGTGGCAGGAGATCGTCGACCGCCTCACCGACCTCGGGGTCGATCTGCGAGCCTCCGAGACGCCGATCGAGGTGGCCGCATGGGTAGGACCGGCCATGGAGCCGCTCGCCGCCGTCTATTCCGAGGCCGCCTACGGGACGGGAGGGGGACTGCCGGCGCGGCACGTGGTCGTGGCGACCCGATCGCTCAACGA
>JAUYIV010000091.1 GCA_030688105.1 Actinomycetota bacterium
GCGGGACTTCGACGCCAATCTGGCCGCAGCCGTCGGCCGTTGGCCCTCTGGCGGTTGGCGGTAGGCGGTCAGCCCTTTGAACGCGCCGACCTTGCTGGATGCGCCTGGGGCTCGCGGTGTGGCGATCAGCCCCTCGAACGCGCGAGCCTTGCTGGACGCGCACTAGGGCTCGGGTGTCCTCGTTACCCTCCGTCCGATGCCGCACCTCCTCAACGTCGTCCGCGGCTTCCTCATGGGATCCGCGGACGTCGTACCCGGTGTCTCCGGCGGCACGGTGGCCCTGGTGCTGGGTATCTACGAGCGGCTCGTGACCACAATCCATGCCGGCTCGGCCGCACTCGGGTTCGTCCTGCGCGGCCGGTTTGGCGATGCCCGACGGCGCCTCGGCGACGTCGAATGGAGCCTGCTACTGCCCCTACTGGCCGGAATCGGGTTGGCGGTCCTCTCGCTCGCCAGCCTCATCGACCGCCTCCTCGAGGAACAGCCGCAGAACACGGCGGCGGCGTTCTTCGGGCTAGTGCTCGGATCGATCGTGATCGCATGGCAATTGGTGGTGAGATGGGATGCGACCCGGCTTGTCTGGGGGCTGGCCAGCGCGGCCGTCGCCTTCCTCGTCCTCGGCCTGCGGGGAGACCCGGTGATCGATCCGAGTCTCGGCCTGTTCCTCGGTGCAGGCGCCGTTGCAATCGTGGCGATGATCCTCCCCGGCATCTCCGGGTCGTTCATCCTGCTGATGCTCGGGATGTATCAGGCGGTGCTCGATGCGGTCACCGACCGTGATCTGGCGGTGGTCGGGGTCTTCCTCATCGGCGCGGTGACCGGGCTCGCGGCGTTCTCGACGCTGTTGCACCGGCTCCTGAGGGACCATCACGACACCGTGATCGCCGCCCTCATCGGGTTGATGCTCGGATCGCTGCGGGTGCTGTGGCCGTGGCCGGATGGTGCAGATACCGCGGCGTTGTCAAGGCCGGTCGATTGGGGAATCCCCGCCCTGCTCGCGATGGCGGGCGCCGCCGTCGTCCTGGTGATCGGATGGCTGGCAAATCGGCGACCGGCGACCAGCGACCAGCGACCAGCGACGACCATCTGAGGCCATAGGCCATCGGCCCTCAGCCATTGGCCGGACTCGCGTCGACATGCTCCGATCGCGATGTCCCGCCATCGCCTCCGGCTGAGGGCGGAGGGCTGAGGGCGGCCCGGCCGAAGGCCGCGCCTAGTGCTCCCCCAATGCGATGGCGAGCACCATGGCGTCCTTCTCGGTGTGGGTGATGGTCACTTCGAAGCCGGTCACCCCGAGCATCTCCGCCCGGCGCTTGGCCGTGCCGCGAATACGAACGGTGGGCTTGCCGCCGCCGGTGATCTCGACGTCGGTCCATCGGATACGCCGCCAGCCGGTGCCCATGCTCTTCATAACCGCTTCCTTCCCGGCGAAGCGCGCCGCCAGGCGACGCTCGGGGCGGGCGAAGCGGAAGGCGTATTGCCGCTCGTGTTCGGTGAAGCAGCGCTCGGCGAACCGCGGGTACTTCTCGAGGACACGCCCCACCCGCTCGATGTCGGCGAGATCGATGCCCAATCCCACTATCCGCATTGGGTCAGTACACCCGTTCGGCGCACCGGCGGCAATTCGCAATTCGCGATACGAAGGAGGCGTCGCCGACCTGGGGACCGTCGTATCGCGTATTGCGTATCGCGTATTGCGGCGCGCGCAGCAAGCCCCTACTCCACCGTCACCGATTTCGCGAGATTGCGCGGCTGGTCGATGTCGTGGCCCCGCGCCGCCGCCACGTGATACGCCAGCAATTGCAGCGGGATGATCGACACGAGCGGAGAGAGCACATCCGGCACCCGCGGGATGCGGAGCACCTCGTCGGCGTGCTTGGCGACCTGTTCGTCGTCTTCGTAGGCCACCGCCAGCACGAATGCCCCGCGCGCCTTGACCTCCTGGATGGCCGACACCGTCTTGTCGTAGACGTCACCCTGGGTGATCACCACGACGACAGGCGTGCCTTCGGTCACGAGAGCGAGCGTGCCGTGCTTCAACTCCCCCGCGGGCATCGCCTCGGAGTGGACGTATGAGATCTCCTTCATCTTCAGGGATCCCTCCACGGCCACGGCGTGATCCAGACCGCGCCCGATGAAGTAGACGTCGTCTCGCCCGGCGAAGCGCCCGGCGAGGACGACCGCCTGCTCTTCGGCCGCGAGGGCCTCACCGATCTTTGCGGGAATGCCGCGAAGCCCGGCAACGAGTGTCGCGTCGATCGCCGGGTCGAGCACCCCCCGCTCCCGGCCAATGGCTAAGGCGAGCAGGTACTCGCCGACGAGCATCGTCAGGTAGGCCTTGGTCGAGGCGACCGCGATCTCGGGGCCGGCCCGGGTGTACAGGACGTCTGTCGACTCCCGGCTCAGGGTCGAGCCGACGACGTTGGTGAGGGCGAGGAGCCGGGAGCCCCGCTCCTTCGCCAGCCCAGCCGCCGCCAGCGTGTCCGCCGTCTCGCCCGACTGGCTGATCGCCAGCGTCAGCGTGGTGCCCTGAATGATCGGGTCGGAGTAGCGCAGCTCATGGGCATACCCGACCTCGGTGGGGATCCGCAGGAGCCGCTCGAACAGCTCCTTGCCGACCAGCCCGGCGTGATAGGCCGTGCCGCACGCGGTGATCCAGATCTTGTCGAGCCCGGCGACGAACCCAGGGGGGAAATGCACGTCCTCGAGCACGACCCGCCCATCCTCGAGAAGGCGGCCGCTCAGCGTCTCGGTGGTGGCGTTGGCCTGCTCGAAGATCTCCTTGAGCATGAAGTGTGGGTATCCCCCGCGCTCGGCCTGCTCGGCATCCCAGGTGATCTCGAGACGGTCTCGCTCCACCGGTGTGCCATCGAGCTTCTCGATCTTCCAGCCGTCCGCGGTGATGTCGACGATCTCGCCGTTGTCGATCACCACGATGTCGCGGGTGTGGTGAAGGATCGCCGGCACGTCAGAGGCGAGAAACATCTCGCCGTCGCCGATGCCCACGACGAGCGGGCTGATCATCCTCACGGCCACCATGCGACCCGGTTCCTGGCGGCACATCGCCACGAGGGCATAGGCACCTTCGGCCATGCCGACGGCGCGGCGCACCGCCTCCAGCAGATCGCCGTCGTACTCGAGAGCGATCAGGTGGGCGAGTACCTCTGTGTCGGTCTCCGAGGCGAACTCGGCGCCCGCGGCGGCCAGGGTTTCACGAAGCGAGAGGAAGTTCTCGATGATCCCGTTGTGGACGACGACGACCTCGCCGCCCGGGTCGGTGTGGGGATGGGCGTTCCTGTCGCTCGGAGCGCCATGGGTCGCCCACCTGGTGTGCCCGATGCCGGACCGGCCGGCCACGGGATGCTCATCCAGCAGTCCGGCGAGCCGGGCGAGCTTTCCTTCGGTCTTGGTGACGGTCAGAGCGGTGCCGTCGTGGACGGCGATCCCCGCCGAGTCGTACCCGCGGTACTCGAGGCGACGCAGCCCGTCCACCACGATCGGAGCCGCTTCTCTCGGCCCGACATAGCCCATGATTCCGCACATGCGCGCGTGTCTCCCTTCAGTGGGAGACCGGGAAGACCCGCGGGATCGCTGGTCCCGCCTCACATGGGCCGGGCTCTACCTCCGGGATCGCTCCCGGGCTCTATGAGTGTGCACTCACCCGAACCGTTACGACCGTGAGCGGCCGAGAGGGCATCCGCCGACTGCTCGATACTCCCTCTTCCTCGTCACCTCTCCAAAGAGAGGGCAGGCGCTCGTTCCAAGGGTCACCGGTCTGTCTTCAGTTGTCCGACACGGCCGTCACACCCGGCCGACAGGCGAAAGGCTAGCCGCCTCCCTCCGATACACCCCCGAGTTCTCGACGCACCACGATCACCAGGTCGTCGGCGATGGCGGCCGCCTCGTGGCTCTCGGTGGCCTCGACCATCACCCTCACCAACGGTTCGGTCCCACTGGCCCGGACCAGGATCCGGCCCTGATCGCCGAGCCGTTTCTCCATCGCGGCGACGGTTGCCCAGATCGGATCGGCGTCGCCGAGCCGATCCTTCACCCGGACGTGGACGTTGCGAAGAACCTGGGGATACTCGACCATCACCCGGCGCAGCTCCTTGAGGGGTGCCCCGGTGGCGGCGACGACCTCGAGCAGGCGCATACCGGTGAGCAGGCCGTCACCGGTGGTCCGGTCGCGAAAGAGGAGGTGACCGCTCTGCTCGCCCCCCAGACCTGCCCCCACCCGGCGCATCTCCTCGAGGACGTGACGGTCCCCGACCGGAGTCTCGACGAGGTCTATGCCCATCTTCCGCATGGCGAGCCGGAAGCCGAGGTTCGACATGACGGTGGTGACGACACGGTCGCCGGGGAGCTCGTCTCGGCCCCGGAGGTGGCGAGCCAGGATCGCCATCATCACGTCGCCGTTGCAGACCATCCCGTCCTCGTCGACCGCGATGCAGCGATCGGCGTCGCCGTCGAAGGCCAGCCCGATCCGTCCCTCGACCCGCTCGGCCAGCATGCCCGGGCTGACGGCCCCGCAGCCGTCATTGATGTTCATGCCGGTCGGCTCGATATTGATCGCCTCGACGTTCGCGCCGAGCTCTCCAAACAACTGCGGGGCGGCGAGGAATGCCGCGCCGTGGGCACAATCGAGGACCACATCGATGCCCGAGAGCCGGTAGTCGGCCTGAGAGAGCAAATGGGCCAGATAAGCCCCGACGACGTCGATCCCGGGCACCTGGATCCCGACGTCGTCACCGCTCACCTCGTTCCAGGGGGCGCCGTGGTGGTACCGAGCCTCGATCGCGGCCTCCCGATCGTCGTCGAGCTTGGCCCCGTCGGGCCCGAAGAACTTGATCCCGTTGTCCTCGGCCGGATTGTGGCTGGCACTCACCATCACCCCGAAGGCGGCTTTCGCCTCACGGGTGTGGAACGAGACGGCACCGACGGGGACGATCCCGAGGTCCACGGTGTCAAAACCAGCGGCATTGAAGCCGGCACGAACCGCAGAGGCGAGCATCGGGCCCGATCTCCGGGTGTCGCGCCCTATGACCACCGTTCCGGTGCGCCCGTCACCCGCGGCGCGCGCCAACCCCATTGCGAGTTCGGCGGTGAGGCCGACGTTGGCCCGGCCGCGGACGCCGTCCGTGCCGAAAAGAGACTGTTGGACCATGTCCCATTCCTTCGGAACACCGTCGCGGAGGTGTTAGCGCTTCGTGTACTGAGGGGCTCGGCGGGCCTTGCGCAGGCCGTACTTCTTCCGCTCGACGGCCCGCGGGTCACGGGTGAGGAAACCGGCCTTCTTGAGCTGCGGCCGGAGCTCCGGATCGGTGACGATGAGGGCCCGGGCAATGCCCAGACGCAGGGCGTCGGTCTGTCCGGTCGTACCGCCGCCCTCCGCCGTGGCGTGGACGTCGTATCGGGCATCTGCGCCCACGAGACGCAGGGGTTCCAGAACCCGGAGCCGGGTGGCCATGGTCGGGAAATACTCCTCGAGCTTCTTCCCGTTGACGAAGACCTTGCCGCCGCCGTCGACCAGGCGGACACGAACCACAGAGGTCTTGCGGCGCCCGACGGTCTGGGCGAGTGGCTGAGGCATCAGGAGTCGACCCTTCCGATTTCGAGTGAGAGTGGCTGCGGATCTTGACCGCCATGTGGATGATCGGGACCGGCGTACACCCGGAGCTTGCGGCCCATGGCACGGCCCAGCCGGTTGCGCGGGAGCATCCCTCTCACCGCCTTCTCGACGACTCTCTCTGGGTGAGTGGCGAGCAGCTCTCGGAACGAGCGCTTGCTGATCCCACCCGGGTAGCCACTGTGCCGGAAGTAGCTCTTGTCGTCCTCCTTGGCGCCGGTGACCGCGACCTGCTCCGCATTGACGACCACCACGAAGTCGCCCATGTCCATGTGCGGGGCGAACTTCGGCTTGTGCTTCCCACGAAGAATCCGGGCAACCTCACTGGCCACTCGGCCGAGCGGCAGCCCGGCCGCGTCCACGAGCCACCAGGACCGATCGACATCGGCCGGTCGCGGCGTGAACGTCTTCTGCAATCTCATCGGAAGCATCTCCCCAGGGGGGTGCGCACCGCGCACGAAGCGGCCCCGCGAGTGCGAGGCGGGGCCGCATGTTACTGCCTCCGTGGGTGGTTGATCCAATCGGACGCAACGGGATACAAGAGTCAAGAGCCAAGAGCCATCTCTTATCTTGATTCTTGATTCTTGATTCTCCGGGTGCGCGGCCTCTCCGGTAGGTTCTACCCTGATGTCCTCCCTCGTCAGCCTCACCGAGATCCACGACGCTGCCGAACGCGGCAAGAACGTGGTGATGAAGACGCCTCTGATCCCCACCCACACCTTCTCCGTGATGTCGGGGCGAGAGGTGTGGCTGAAGGCCGAGAACCTGCAGCGGGCCGGTTCCTTCAAGGTGCGGGGTGCGATGAATGCCCTCTCCCTTCTCGACTCCCAACAGCGGGCGGCCGGAGTGGTGGCGGCCTCGGCGGGCAACCACGCCCAGGGGGTCGCCCTGGCGGCGATGACCCTGGGAATCCAATCCACGGTCTACATGCCCGAGAACGCCGCCCTCCCGAAGATCGACGCCACCCACCAGTACGGGGCGAACGTACGGCTCCACGGCGACAACATCGGTGAGGCACTCGATGCCGCTCTGGTGTTTGCCGAGGAGACGGGGGCACGTCTGATCCACCCGTTCGACGACCCCGCCATCATCGCCGGCCAGGGAACCCTCGGCGCCGAGCTGATCGAGCAAATGCCCGAGCCTGGCGCCGTCGTGGTCCCGGTCGGGGGAGGTGGACTGATCTCCGGCATCGCCGCCGCCGTGAAGACCCTCAGCCCCGGGACGCGGCTGATCGGTGTGGAGGCCGACGCCGCCACCCCCTACATC
>JAUYIV010000096.1 GCA_030688105.1 Actinomycetota bacterium
ACCCTTCGGTAACGTCACGGCATGCCCGCCATCCCCCCGACGCGCCGGATCTACGGGAACCGGACCCTCAACCTCCGGTCGATTCGTGCCATCGGGTACGACATGGACTACACGCTGATCCATTATCGAGTCGACGAGTGGGAGCGGCGCGCCTTCGAACACACCCGGGAACGGCTCGGCGACGCCGGCTGGCCGGTGGATGACCTCGCCTTCGATCCCGAATCGGTGATCCGCGGCCTCACCATCGACCTCGAACTGGGCAACCTGGTCAAGCCCACCCGATTCGGGTACGTGATCAAGGCGGCTCATGGGACGCGCTTCCTCGAATTCGATCGGCTCCGCCGCGACTACGAAGGGACCGCCGTGGACCTGTCGGAAGAGCGCTGGGTCTTCCTCAACACTCTCTTCTCCCTATCCGAGGCTTCCCTGTTCGCTCATCTGGTCGACCTGTTCGACGAGGGCAAGCTCCACGGAGTCCACGGCTATGCCGAGGTGTACGGCGCCGTCAGGTCGACCCTCGACGCGGCCCACATGGAGGGCCGGCTCAAGCAGGACATCCTCACCGACCCGGATCGGTTCGTGGTCCCGGACCCCGACATCGTCCTCGCCCTGCTCGACCAGAAACACGCCGGCAAGCGCCTGGTGCTCATCACCAACTCCGAGTGGGACTACACCCGGCGCATGATGGCTTACGCCTTCGACCGGCACCTGCCCGGCGGCACCAGCTGGCGCGACCTGTTCGACGCGGTCATCGTCTCCGCGGCGAAGCCGGCCTTCTTCACATCGACGAGGCCGCTCTACAGAGTCATCGACGAAGAGCACGGTCTGATGCGCCCCAATGTCGGGGACCTCGAGCGCGGTGCTGTGTTCGTAGGCGGATATGCCACCCAACTCGAGGCCCATCTCGGCCTGAGCGGCGACCAGATCCTCTACGTGGGCGACCACCTGTACTCGGACGTCTCGGTCTCCAAGGCCTTGCTGAGATGGCGGACCGCCCTCATCCTCCGGGAGCTGGAGACGGAGATCGAGGCCGCCCAGGCATTCGAGCCATCGGAGCGAAAGCTCCTCGAGCTCATGGCGAAGAAGACCGGGCTCGAGAGCGACCTCGCCGACGCCCGCCTGGCCCGCCAGCGCGCCGCCCGCGGTTACGCCCCGTCGGATACCGATGACGGTGTCGACGCGCGCATCGACGCCCTCAGGCGCGACCTCGCCCGCCTCGACGATGAGATCGCCCCCCTGGCGATCGCCGCCGGGGAACTCCGTAACGCGGCGTGGGGGCCGCTCATGCGATCGGGGAACGACAAGAGCCTCTTCGCACGCCAGGTCGAGCGATACGCCGACGTGTACACGTCACGGGCATCGAACTTCCTGCCGGCCACGCCGTTCGCATACCTGCGCGCCGCTCGCGGCAGCCTGCCCCATGAGGTTCACGGCCCACCGCCCACGGTCGACAGCAGCTGACCACCTGGGACGGTCGATCTTCACCGTGGTCTACGAGGGCCGGCCGAAGGTCAGCCGTACCAATGTCGCCGGCGGCGCATCGCCGGGGTCGACGACCACCTCGACGGTGTAGCCCTCCAGCTCCACCGGTACTCCCGCCCGGCGCAGAGCGTCCGCACCGTCGCCGGCACCGGCCGCGGCCTCCGCGATGATCCTCCTGACGTCCTCCCGCATCCCCTCTCGCATCCACGGATGGTGGCCGTCCGGTGTCTCGGCGCCGTTCAAGCACCACAAAAGGAACGAGACCGCCTCGCGCTCATCGGAGAGGGTGCATCGGGGGAATCATCCTAAGAATCCCCAATTGTCACCCCCGGCGCCCCCTCGAATGAGCGCGACCTGGCGTTTCGCCTGAGTGACCCGGACGACGCCGCGATGAGGCGTCGGCCGAAGAGCCATGAACTACTCAACCGCCGCGCCGAGAGTGATCCGCCGGCGGATGCCGGGAACACCGAACCCAAGGAGAAAGGCGACCCCCGGCACGATGAGAGCCTGGCCGCTGGATACGAGCGCTTCGAGGAGGGCGTCGAAGATCACGAGTGGAGACAGGACCACATCGACCACTGCCGGCGGAAGCACCGGTGACAGGAGATGATGCAACCCGTCGGACATGGTCCCGGCGCCGGCGCGGGACGCCGCGTCGCCGTCGGACACGTCGTCATACGGCTGGCCCTCGAGCAGTGCGACCACGCCGGCCATCGGGGGCGACAGCGATTCCGCATCGAGCACCTCTAGGCCCTGCGACCCTGGTGGCGCCGGCCCGGCCGGCGTCGAGCCAGGGGTGCTGGGCGGGAGCCCACCATCGTCGCCGCCGGCGACCGTCGTGCTCGTGGTGGCGGGTGCGGTCGTCGTGGTGGCGGCCACTGTCGTGGAGGTGGTCGACCTGGTGGTAGACGTGCACTCGTCGCCATCGCCGCAACTGCCGGGCTGAGTCGTCGTCGTGAGCAGGGTCGGCAGCGTGATCGGAAGCAGGGTGGTCGAGGTCGTCGTCGAAGTCGTCGTCGAGGTCGTCGTCGTTGTGAGCAGGGTCGGCAGGGTGATCGGAAGCAGCGTCGTCGAGGTCGTCGTCGTTTCGCCTCCGTCGCCACCGATCGGAGGCAGCAGGGGCAGATCGATGACGGGCAAGCCCAATGCCGCTGCAGGGGCACTCACGATCAGCGCGATCACCAGACATCGGATGGCGCCGCGGATCATGGCTCCCAGGAAGCCATCGGCCTTAGGGCCTCGGCCATCAGTCGGACAAGAGCCACTCAGGGCGGGGGACTTACGTGGAGCCGGGTGTCGCCGGTCTCCGGCTTGCCGACCCATGTATGGATCTTCGGTGCCGGATCCCTCCGATCTCAAGGATCAACGGCGTAGCGCCGATTGATCTAGTCATCGTGAGTGGATCCTCGGGCACGCTTCGGGGGGAACCGGCCCGCGCCCTCCTTGGCGGCGGTGCGATCGCGCTCGCCGGCCTGATGGCGGCTCTCGCCCTCGTATACACGAACGCGTCTGGGGTCGTGGAAGTGGCAGACCAGGCGCGGACGCAGCAGGCCGCCGAGTCCGCCCTGGGCGCCGGCGCGACGGCCCGCAATGCGATCGGGCAGGCGCTCCTCCTCGCTCAGGGTGATTTCGACCCGTCGGTCTCGGCGGCGGCGATCGACGAGGCCCGCGTCATCCTCCAGGAGTTGGAGACGCGGGTTCGTTCCCTGGCCGAGTCGACGCCCTCGGAAGCGCTGGTCGGAGCTGCACAGAATGTCTCCGTCCAGGCTTGGGCGGTACTGAACCTGATCGAGGATGGCGACCTGGACGCGGCCGGTCTGGCGGCCTCCGGGCCGGCGACCGAGGCTTTCCAGGATCTGAGCCGCGAACTCACCTCGATTCGCGGCGAGGCCGCCCAAGCGATCGCACAGGAGGCGGCCAAAGCGGGCTCGGTGGCCACGGCCAGTCGGTTCACGGTGGCGTTCTTCGTGCCCACGATCGCGGTCGGCTTGAGTCTGGTGCTCGTCCGCAAGCGCCGGAAACGCGAGCTGCTGGCCGCGGAACTCGAGCGGGAGCGGACCATCAACCGCTCCAAGGATCAGCTGATCGCCAACCTGTCCCACGAGCTCCGCACGCCGCTCACCGGCATCTACACATCCGCGCTCACCATAGAAGACACTGGATTCGAGGACCTCGAGGTGGCCAGAGAGCTCAACAGCATGATCGTGGACCAATCCGCCGACCTGAACCGGATGGTCGAAGACCTGCTGGTCTCCGCCCAAGCCGACGCTGGCCGCCTCTCGTTCGATCTCAAACCGATCGATCCCGTCGCCGAGATCGAGAGCGTGGTCAAGGAACTCAGCCGTCTCGGAACGACGATCCGGGTACAGGCAGAACCCTCGCTCGTGATCGCGGACGGGGGACGGCTGCGTCAGCTGCTTCGAAACCTCGTCTCGAACGCCGTCCGACACGGGGGGTCGGCGGTCGAGGTACTCGGCGCCCCCAGCAGGAACGGGTATGCCATCCGGGTCGAAGACGATGGCCCCGGGGTCCCCGAGGAGATCGAGCGGCGTCTCTTCGAGCGATTCGTGCATCAGGGCGACCGGCCGCTCATCGTGGGCAGTGTCGGCTTGGGGCTGGCGATCACCCGGGTACTCGCCGAGCACATGGGTGGTCGAATCGATTACCGGCGCGAATCCGGCCGCACCATCTTCGAAGTCCACCTCCAGCGCGCCATCGATGATGGCGCCGCGGTGCCCCCGGCTCCCTGGACGGCGCCCGATGCGCTCATCGACGACGAGTCGGCCGACCCCAGCGAGGTGTCGAGCACTCAGGGGCAGTGATCCATCTGCGAAACGACTCGGGGAGCCGCCGCAACGGGCAACCGGCAACGGGCGACGGGCGACGGGCAACGGGCAACGGGTAAGGGGCTTACCCTCGATCACGGTGCGAGCCTGTTGTTGCACGCTCTCAATCGAATGCGCTGCGGACCGGCTCGGCAAGGTCGGCGTTCTCTTGGAGACCGATGGCATCGCTGAGCAGGCGGTGGACCAGGACACTCACACTGACGCCATCTGCCCTGGCCATGCGGCGGAGCACCCGGATGAGATCGGCGGGGAGCCGTGCGTCGAGTCGCTCCCTCGGGTGCTCCCAGTCCGGAGCCACCGGTTGTCCCCAGTCGGCGAGTTCATACATGGTTACGCCTCGAATCACATGGATGTGATTCACCGAACAAGGTAGCCACTCGACGCGCGGTTGGCGCGGATTTTCGCGCGCCGCGCGCGATCTCGTGGTCATGCGGAGGCGACTCGCCTCATCGAGCTCCCCCCTGGTTCCAGTGTCCCGCGAGACTATCGGCCCCCCGTCTCCGGGTCGCGGACCGAGGCTCGCCGAGTCACTGGCTCTGCACTCGTCAGACGAAGATGATCTGGGCGCCCTCGCTCAGCTCCATGAACTCGGTGGCGCCGATGATTCCTTCGACGCCTTCGAAGAGGTCTCCCATGTCGAGCCTCATCATGTCGGCAGACATCTTGCACGCCCACAGATGAGCGCCACTGTCCACCAGGGTCTGAAGGAACTCGGGCACCTCGGGGAAGCCGAGTTTGGAGATCTCCCTTTTCATCATCCGGG
>JAUYIV010000097.1 GCA_030688105.1 Actinomycetota bacterium
TATGTAGAACCAGGCGGTAGGCCGCCATCGGGTGCAGCCGCTGGTTGGGCAGCTTGTGCCCCAAACAGCACGCATCTCTGGGTTGCTTGTGCTCACTCTTCTACTCGACTGCGGTCCCGGCGCGGTGTCGGGCGGCGCAGGCGCAGCCGGCGGCGACGATCCGGCGTGCAACCTCGACGATGAGTACTCCACCACTCCGGAGGCCCGCGAAGACGACGGCGGCGGCGACATCGTGAACGATGCCGCCGAGAACAGCCTGAGCGGCGTCTGGGAGCACAGCGCGCGAGCGTCCGGCGCCGGCGCTGACGGAACGTGGATCTTCGAGTTCTCCAGGCCGCTTCAGACCGGGGATCCGCAGGATGCCCAGTTCGCCAGCGGTAGCACGGCCCACGTTGCTCTCGCCTACTTCGACCCAACTGAGGGTCCCGAAGGCTGGAGCGATGCCGGGCACCTGCAGAGCGCCTACAACGGCTGGATCGAGGTGACCTTGGAGTAACTGGATCGCCCTCTTGGACGCTATTCACCGGTCAGCCATTCTCGGCTCAGTGCCAGCTGGGGCCTAGCTCAGCTGGCTGGTCCTGTGGGGACATCGCGCGAGAGAGAAAGTGGCATGCAGGTGGGGCCGCCGGAGCCGTTGAGGCCGATCTCGGTCGCGGGGTAGGTGTGGACCTCGCAGCCGGCTGACTCGAGGGCGCGGCGCGTCTGAGGATTGCCTTCGGCCATCACCAGGACGCCAGGGCGGACAGTCAGGACGTTGCAGCCGAGGGTCGCGTACTCGTCGTCGGGGACGGCGATGGTCGCGATGGCCAGCTCGGCGAGCAGCTCCCAGAGGCCGGCGGGGAAGAGTGGCGGATAGACCACGGCAAGCTGGTCGGTCACCAGAGAGATGAGCGATGTCGTGTGGACCAGCTCCGCGGGGCCGTGCCAGTAGGGCAGATCGAAGATTCGGACGTCGACGTCAATGAGGGAGGCGAGCTGGTGGGCGCCCGCGTCGTTGGTACGGAGCGAGCGGCCGATGCAGAAGAGATCGGGGCGGAGCCAGAGCGTGTCGCCGCCCTCCACCGTGCCGGGTGGTTCGATGCGGCCATGGATCGGGATGCCGTGGGACGTCGTCCAGGCCTCGACGAGGGGAGGCTCGACCCGGCGGTTGGGCTTGCCCGGCCGGAGCGCGATGGAACCGGCATCGGTCACCAGGAGCGGGTCGTAGGTGTAGACGAGGTCGGGGTCATCGGTCTCCGCTTCGAGGGCGTGGACGTGAACGCCAAGGCGGAGGAGCAGGTCGAGGTAGGCGTCGTGCTCGCGCTGGGCGGTGAGCAGGTCGACCGGGTGGTAGAAGCCATGGGCCGGGTTGTCGAACGCGGCGCCGAATGCCGCGTCAGGGCGGTGGATGAGGACCTCGCGAAGGGGCGCGGTCATGCTCTGGCCGCCCCAGACCGGGGCGCCCGCATCGGTCATTTTTCCTCCGCCAGCTGGCTCGTGCAGTTGGGGCAGCGGGTGGCCGCGCTGGGGATATCGGTTGCGCAGAAGGGGCAGGGCTTGGTGACCGCAACGGTGGCCGGCTTGAGGCGGGCGGTCATGTGGTTCACCGGCTTCACGACGAAGAAGAACACCGCGGCGGCAATCAGGACGAAGCTGATCAGCGCGTTCAGGAACACGCCGTATTCGACGGTCGCGGCGCCGGCCTGGAAGGACAGCTCCGAGAAGTCAGGGACGTTGAGCAGGCCCAGCAGCGGGGTGAGGATGTCGCCCACGAGGGACGTGATCACCGCGCCGAAGGCCGCCCCAATGACCACGCCGACGGCGAGATCGATCATGTTGCCGCGCATGACGAAGTCGCGGAATTCCTTGACCATAGGTCTTCTCCTCGTTGGTTGGGGCCGCCCTGGCTGGGCGGTCGAGTCTATGCCTCCGGGGTAGGCTTGGGCCATGCGTCTGGCTACCTGGAACGTGAACTCGCTGAAGGCCCGTCTCGAGCGGGTGTTGGCCTGGACCGAGCGCCATCAGCCCGACATCCTGTGCATGCAGGAGACGAAGCTCACCGACGATGCAGTGCCGTTGATCGACTTCGCGGCGCTGGGGTACGAGGTGGCGCACCACGGTCGCGGGACGTGGAATGGGGTGGCGATCGCGTCGAAGGTCGGGCTCGAGGTGGTCCAGGCCGGCCTGCCGGAGATGGATGGCTGGACCGATGAGGGCGGCCGCTTCCTGGCGGCTTCGTGCGGCGGCGCGCGGGTTGCGAGCGTCTACGTCCCGAACGGTCGCGTGGTGGGATCCGAGTTCTACGACGCCAAGCTGGCCTGGCTGGACGCGTTGTACGTGTGGCTTCGCGCTTCCAACGAGCCGGGCGCGCAATTGGCGCTATGCGGCGACTTCAACGTCGCGCCCACCGACGCCGACGTGTGGGACCCATCCGCCGTGCACGGTGCCACACACGTGTCGGAGCCAGAGCGCGACCGAGTGGCGCGGCTGATGCGCTGGGGGCTGGTGGACGTCGTTCGCAAATTCCACCCCGAACCGGACTTCTTCACGTGGTGGGACTACCGGGCGGGGAACTTCCACAAGAACTTCGGGATGCGAATCGACCACGTGTTCGTGACCGAAACCCTGGCT
>JAUYIV010000110.1 GCA_030688105.1 Actinomycetota bacterium
AGCCGACGATGCGGACTGAGATCTTCCGCAGGGTCATCGCCGGCCGCCGCAAGTCGCTCATCTGGTGGGCGATCGGTGTGTTCGCGATGATGCTCCTCGTCCTGATCTCGTACCCCGCGGTGCGCGACCAGCCGAGTTTGAGCGACCTGCTGGAGGACTACCCGGACTTCGTCCAGCAGATCCTGGGCCTAGCCGGGGGACTCGACCTGACATCACCCGCCGGTTATCTGAACAGCCAGGTGTTCGCCAACACCCTTCCGATCATCTTCCTCATCTTCCTCATCGCCTTCGCGGCTCGGGAAACGGTGGGGGAGGAACGGGACCGCACGATGGACCTGGGACTCGCCCACCCGATCCGGCGCGAGCGCTACATCCTCCAGAAATTCGCCGCCATGACCCTCACCGGCCTCGGCCTTGCCGCGGTGGCCGCTCTGACCATGATCGCCCTGGGACCGGCACTCGAGATGGACCTCCCGATCTCGGGCTACCTCGGCGCCACCCTGTCGGTGTACCTGATCGCACTGGTGTTCGCCACGCTGGCACTCGCACTGGGCGCCGCCACCGGAAGCCGGGCCGTTACGTTCGGGGTCACCTCGGCACTCGCCATCGGGATGTACATCCTCTGGGGTCTTGCCCCGCTGGTGGACGCCCTCAAGGGGCTCGACCGAGTCAACCCCTTCTACTGGGGGCTGGCGGGCGTGCCCATCCTCAACGGCCTGCAGATCGGCAACGCCCTGCTGCTCGGTGCGATCGTGGTGATCCTCGCCGGAGCTGCGGTCGCCGGGTTCAGAAGGCGAGATATCGGGGTGTAAAGGGCTCGCTCCGCTCGCCCCGCAATTCGCAATTCGCAATTGGCAACCAGCAACCGGCAAGAGACTCGCTGACGGCGCCGGACGGCTCCCCGGTCGCTCGTTGCTGCATTGCTCGCGGCCTCCCCAGCCGCGACCATCGTTCGGCATGGAGCGGCTACCCGACCTCATCCACTCCGAGCGGCTGACCATTCGTCACTGGACCGAGGAGGACGCGCCGGAAATGGCGGCGGCCATCACCGCGAGTTTGGAGCACCTTCGGCCATGGATGGCCTGGGTGGCGCATGAACCCCTGAGTGTCAAGGATCGCTCGACCCTGATACGACGGTGGCGCCGCGAATGGGAGGACGGCGGCGACACGGTCGTGGGACTCTTCGCCGACGACGTCGTCGTGGGGGGATCCGGGCTCCATCGCCGCCTGGGTGAGGCCGCCCTCGAAATCGGATATTGGATCCACGTCGACCACACCCGCAGGGGACTGGCCACAGAGACCGCCGCGGCGCTCACGACCGCAGCACTCGCGATTCCCGGCATCGAGCGGGTCGAGATCCATCACGACAAGGCGAACCTCGCCAGCGCCGGAGTGCCCCGCCGACTGGGATTCACCCTCGTCGGGGAGGCTCCGCGTGACGCCGAGGCTCCCGGCGAGATCGGGATCGAATGCCGCTGGGCGATGCCGCGCGAGGACTGGGCTACCTCGGCGAACTGACGGGGTGGGACTTCGACCCGCTTCCCGCTTCCCGCTGCCCGCTGCCCGCTGCCCGCAAGAGGGTGTGCCGTTTCTGGAAACATGCTCCGGTGATCCGACGTTTCGCCCTCTGCGCTCTTGTCGTCCTGGGGGTCGGCGCGTGCCGCACCGCGGGGGACGACACCGTCGTGATTCCGACGCTCGTGCCCCGACCGGGCTCGGATCTCGTCGTCCCGCCGGTACCTGATCTCGATCCGGGACTCGTCGCCATGGGGGCGGACCTCTACTTGGCGAACTGTGCCGAGTGCCATGGTCCCGACCTCCGCGGCGACCCGGACTGGATGAGCCCCGCCGACGACGGGGGCTTCCGTCCCCCGCCCCACGACTCGTCGGGCCACACCTGGCACCACCCCGACGGTCTCCTCATCCAGATCGTCCTCACCGGATACGGCTTCGAGGAGCCCCAAAGCCGGATGCCCACGTTCGGCGACGAGCTGAGCCGCGAGGAGGTCGTCGCCATCCTCGAGTACATCAAGTCACATTGGGGCGAGGAGGAAAGGGAGTTCCAGTGGATGGTCACCATGAGATCTCGCGAATAGGGTTTGCGCGTGATGGGTTGATGGGGTGCCGCGACGACCGCCGATGGTCCGTCTTGCGGGCAGCGGGTAGCGGGAAGCGGGCCGAGCGAAGCTCGGCCTACTGCTCCAGCACCCGAACCTCGTCGCGCCGCACCGTGCCACCGAGGCCCACCACCGGACCATCCCAAGAGACCTCGATCGTCGACGGGTGCCCGATCTCGTCACCTTGGCGGATCGTCATCCGGCCGACCTTCTCCCCACGGTGGTGCCGGATGGCGGCCAGTGCGGCGGCAGCGCTGCCGGTGGCCGGGTCCTCAGGCACACCGACCGCGGGGGCAAAGAAGCGAGCGGTGACCTTCTCGCCGTCGGAGGAGAAGATGTAGCACATGCCCGCGTCCTGGCGCTGGAGGGCGGCGAGGTCCGGTTGCGCCGACGCCACCGCCTCCGCGGACCCGAGGTCCGCGACCAGATACGGGAGAGGCATCCGCACCCACCACGCATCGACCGGCTCGGGCAGGCCGGCGGCGACGGCCACGGCCCCCGCCTCGGCAGTGGCGTGGATGTCCTGGGCCATGGGCGTATCCACCCAGACCACCTCGCCGTCCATCCAGAATGGGATTTGCCCAACGGCGCACGACATCCGGTCGACCGTCCCGGGCCCGATCATCCCCAGGACCCAGGCGGCGCCAACGAGCGGGTGCCCCGCGAAGGGGATCTCGGTCGAAGGCGTGAAGATGCGGACGCTGGGGACGCCCTCCTGCCGCCAGTCGATGAAGACGGTCTCCGAGAATCCGTTCTCGGTGGCGATCTCCTGCATGGCCCGCTCCGGTAGGCCGGTCATGTCGGGGACCACGCCGAGGTGATTGCCCCCCTCGTCGCCGCGGGTGAAGACGCGAAGGACGTAGCAGTGGCGCATGGCGCAACGGTAATGCGCACGTCTGGTCGGAGGGACTGGTGCAGCCATCGGCCATCGGCCATCGGCCATCGGTTTCGGTTGCCGGTTGCCGGTCGCCGGTCGCCCGCCGTTGACGGGAAGGCCGATTATGAAGAGACTCCGTCCGCCATATGGACATCCTCGATCTCGACTCGCTGTTTGCCCAGTTGATCCTGGGTCTGGGGGCCGCCCTCGTGGTCGGCAACGGGTATGCCCTTCTCATGGCGCGGCGAGGCGTGAAGCCGAAGGGCGCTCAGGGCGAGCTCAGAAGGGGCCGCGCCTGGTTCTTGCTCGCCGTGGGCGCACTGATCGCCGCCTGGGGAACGGCCAGCCTCTTCGCCGGTTGAGGCCTGCTGCAGATCAAGACGTTGGGGTACCATCCCGCTTCGCGCGGGCGTAGTTCAATGGCAGAACACGAGCTTCCCAAGCTCGGAGTGAGGGTTCGATTCCCTTCGCCCGCTCCAACCAACATCCAGCCTTCGGCCATCAGGCATCGGCCATCGGCCGGAAGATCCCGGCGCTCGCCGCCTCGAACGCGCCTCCGGGGCCCTTGCACGGCCCCGGAGTGATCTAAGCGGGAGGGGTGTGTCGATCAGGCGTCGGTTCCAGGGCCGGGGCCAAAGCCGCCGCGTCGGTGAGGACCGCCGAAGGGGCGGTCGCCGGGCTCGGGAAGCGGCGCATTCACCAGGTAGGTGATCCGCTCCTCGGCATTCGCCAAGATCTCAGCCTTCTCGTCCTCGGTGATACGGCCGTTCGCAACGGCCTGATCGAGGCGCTCTTCACAGAGCCCGAGGAGGTGGTCGATCACGGCGTCGGCACTGGAGCCGTTGGCTTCGGCGATCTCCGCGATCGTGTCGTACTCCTGAAGCGCCGCCCGCATCGCCTCGGCATCCAATCCGAGGAACTCGGCGACCGCCGCCAGACCCTTCAGGGCCCTCGGCCCGTGGCCCGGTCCACGCAACGATCCGGCGAGGACCTCGGCAACCGCCGCGGCCTGGTCGTCGCTTATGGTCCCGTCCTCGACGAGAGGTGTCAGTTTGTCGCGGATCCAGCTGTAGGCCGGCCGCTCGGACGCATCGGTGGTGCCATCGTCCGTCTGGGCGGCCAGGGCGATCCCCGACATGGCCAGCGCGGCGACCACCACCAAAGCGATCCCGATCTTGAGCGTCTGCTTCATCAGAACCTCCGTTCTCATCGCTCCCCCCACCTTCGGATACGCATGTTCGAAGCGTGTGAAGTCGAGATGGGAAAAGAGGCAGGCAACCCGGCGACCAGCGATCGGCGATCGGCAACCAGCAAGACACCCGCGATCGGCGACCAGCGAGTGTCGACCAGCAAGAGACCGTCAGCTCTTCCGGGCTCGTCCGACGGTCCTGGTCGCCTCGAGTTCTGATAGCGAGCCAGCTGCGATCCGAAGGTGTCTCTCGAAGTCTCCATCGGTTCCTCGACCATGACCCTCCGCGATGTTCGCAACGACGGATACGGCCGCTCTGCGCATTTGAGACCGGAGTCCGAACTCCTCGGCCCTCGGAAGGCCGGTGCTCAACCGGTAGGTGCGCAGCGCAACGGCTCTTGCGGGTTCGTACACGCGGAGGTTCTTGAGATCTCGCATGGGTCCGATATACATGCCGTCGGACCCTCGTGGAATCCCAATCGCCATCCGTCTCGCCTTGCTGGTCGCTGATCGCCGGTCGCTGGTCGCTGGTCGCTGGTTCTCTCCTCGTTCTACGCCTCGGCGAGGATGACCCCGATAACCTGACCGACACATGATCCTCTCCGACGTGTCCATCAAGGCGGCCATCGAGCTGGGGCGTATCGAGATCGACCCCTTCGATCCGACGATGGTCCAGCCCTCCAGCGTCGACGTGCGCGTGGACCGCTACTTCCGGGTCTTCGAGAACCACCGTTATGCGTTCATCGATCCCAAACAGCCCCAGCCCGACCTCACCACTGAGGTGGTCACGGAGATGGAAGTCCCCTTTGTGCTCCACCCCGGCCAGTTCGTGCTCGGCTCGACACTCGAGGTGGTCCGCCTCGGCGACGACATCGTCGCCCGGCTCGAAGGGAAATCGAGTCTCGGGCGCCTCGGGCTCCTGATCCACTCGACCGCCGGATTCGTCGATCCCGGGTTCGAGGGCCACCTCACCCTCGAGTTGTCGAACGTCGCCAACCTCCCCATCGCCATCTATCCGGCCATGAAGATCGGCCAGCTGTCGTTCTACGACCTCAGCACCCCTGCCGAGAATCCGTACGGGTCGCGCCGCGCCCGATCGAAGTACCAGGGGCAACGCGGGCCGACGCCGAGTCGGATCCACGAGGACTTCGAGTAGACCATCGCTTCGCTCGGGCGGCTACCGGCTACCCGCTGCCGGCAGGAGCGTCGGACCGCCGTTCGTATCTCGTCGTGATCTCACCGCACGGCAGTCCGATTGACCACTCCCCGAAGCCGGCTCGCGCCGCCACCCCCTGCTGTTCGTCCACGGAGCGTTTCAGGGTTCCTGGTGTTGGGAGGGGCATTTCATGCCCTGGTTCGCCCGCCAGGGGTGGGGAGCGCGCGCGCCGCCGAGGCCGTCATGTCGCCGATCGACGGGTTCTGATCGTCACCTAACGGAGCGCCGGGATCACCGACCTCGCGTAGGCGTCGAGCGTCGCCTCCTTGGCGTCGTGCATGAGGTAGATGGCGAACTGGTCGACCCCCAGCTCGCGCAGCTCCTCCATGCGAACGACATGGTCCTCGGCAGGGCCGAGCACACAGAACCGGTCGACCACCCCGTCGGGCACGAAGTCGGTCGACGGATTGCCGGCCTTCCCGTGATGGTCGTAGTCGTAGCCCTGGCGGGCCACGATGTAGTCGGAAAGAGCACTGGGCACCAGCGACGAGTCGGATCCATACCGGGCTACCAGATCGGCGACGTGGTTGCCCACCATGCCTCCGAACCAGCGGACTTGGTCGCGCTGATGCTTCAGGTCGTCGCCGACATACGCAGGGGCGGCAACGCAGATCTTCACGTCGTCGGGGTCGCGGCCCGCCTTGCGGGCGGCGTCCTTGACGAACTTCGCGGTCCACTCGACGAGGTAGGGATCGGCCAACTGGAGGATGAACCCGTCGCACTCCTCCCCCACCAGAGTCAGCGCCTTCGGCCCATAACCGGCGCCCCACATCGGCAAGTGCCACCCCTCGGCCCATGGGAACTTGAGGGTCTTCCCGTTGTACTCGACCTCCCGGCCGGCGACGAGGCCCCTGATGACCCGCATGGACTCCGCCATGGCCTGGAGCGTCGTCGGCTTCTCCCCGATGTAGCGCAGGGCCGAATCCCCCCGGCCCATCCCACAGATGGTGCGCGGTCCGTACATCTCGTCGAGGGTGGCAAACAGGGAGGCGATGACCGTCCAATCACGGGTGCCCGGGTTGGTCACCATGGGACCGACGATCAGATCGGGATTCTCGGCGAGCATCCGGCTGAAGATCACGAACGGCTCCTCCCACAGCACGTGCGAATCGAAGGTCCAAGCATGCGAAAAGCCGCCCTCGGCGGCGTAGCGGGTGAGCTCGAGCACCCTCGAGGCGGGCGGGTTGGTCTGCAGGACGACTCCGAAATCCATGTGCTCACTCCTGGCGAGGGCCTGAACGAACCCCAAGGTCTAGCAAAGCGGAGCGGCCTTCGGCAGGCACGGATCGGTGACTAGTCACCCATTGTGCTTGTGAATTAACGCACGAATCGGGATCAAGAAATCGCTCAAGTGCCCCGAAGCACGCGAGTGACGAACCAAACAACGACGGATGCCGGAAGGCAGCCAAAAAACGAAAGGACATGATGACCGATCTCCGCATCAAGGTCTTCGCCGGGGTGCTGGCGATGCTCGCCGCCTCATTCATGGCAGTTCAGGCGACGGCAGCCGCCTTCTCCGCTCAGACCGACAACACGGCCAACGAATTCCAGGCCGGCACCGTGACTCTGACTGACGACGACGCCGGCTTCGCTCTCTTCGACGGTTCCTCGCTGCTCGGACCCGGTGATGTCCAGGTCGCCTGCATCGAGGTGACCTACTCGGGCTCGCTCGACGCCGGCGTGCGTCTCTACGGTGCCCTCACCGGTGGAACGGGGCTCGAGGCCTACCTCGACCTCACCATCGAGCGCGGCACCGGTGACTGCACCACCTTCGGGACCGCCACCGAGGTCTGGGGTTCGGGCGACGGCGACCTCGGCGAGTTCCTCGCCGCAGCGTCGGGATACGCCAACGGCGTGGACAACTGGGCACCGGCGGGCGGTGGAGGCGACGATACCGTTCCGTACCGCTTCACCGTCGGCCAGCAGGACGACAACGCCGCACAGGGCAGCTCGACGATCGTCAACTTCGTCTGGGAAGCCCAGAGCAGCTGACCCGATCGGGTGTGGGCCCGGCCCCGGGCCGGACCCACACCCCACCCAACCAACGATGAGCAGCTCCCCCACCTCCGGAACGTCCAGGGCATCGGCCCTCACCGGCACGATGCTCGATCCCGACCCACCTCGGCGCACCGGCGAATCGGGTGATCGGGCTGCTCACCGAGGCATGATGCGACCCGCCGTCGTCGCCGCCCTGCTCTCGGCCACGTTCCTCTACTTCCTCCTCGCCACCGCCTTCGTCTCCCGACTCCTTCCCTTGCTCGCCGGATGGGACACGTCGGCCGTCATGAGCGGCTCCATGGCCCCGGCGATCCGACCCGGAGACCTGATCGCCTTCGAGCCCTACGGTGGCTGGCAGTTGGCCCCCGGCACCATCGTTTCGTTCGAGGATCCGGCGCGGCCGGGCACCACCACAACCCACCGAATCGTCGAGGTCAGGGACGACGGGTCGTACGTCACCAAGGGGGATGCCAACCCGACCGCCGACTCGACGCCCGTGACCCCTGAGATGGTCCGCGGCGTCGCCCGCATGGTGTACCCGAAGGGGGCAGTCCCGTGGTACTGGTGGACGACACATCAGTACGGGTCGTTGGCCCTCCTGGTCTTCATCACCGCGGTCGCCATGCTCATTAACGGCCGGTTGGCGCCGCGGATCGGTTCCGAGTCGAGCCCCCTCGCCCGCCGCCGCCGCCGGATGAGCCGCGGTATGACCGTCCCGACGATCGGGCTCTTCACTGCCATGGCCTTGGTGGGAGTGGCCTTCGCTTCGTTCACCTCCACCACGGGCAGCACCGGGAACGCCTTCGCCGCGGCCGCATCCTTCGGGCCCGAACCACCGTCGAACCTGGCGGCAGCGGCGTCCTGCCCGGCCGCGCCCACCCACGTCGGGGCGACCTCCGGAGGTGGAGAGTCGGCGGGCGTCACGATTGGTCGGCCCGCCGGGGTCGCCCCGGGAGATGTCATGCTCGCCTCCTTCGTGACGCGACAGACCGTCGCCGTGGACACCGTCCCGGGGGGCTGGCAGCTCCTCCTCACCGAGGGCGAGATGCGGGTCTATCACAAGATCGCGGGCGCCTCGGAGCCAGGTCAGTACTCCTGGGGCCTGTCGCAGACCGGGCGTTGGGCGGGGGGCATCACCGCCTATCGCGGCGTCGATCTCATCGACCCGATCGATGCCTTCGGCAGCCAGACATCGCCATCGGGCACGTCGATCACCGCGCCCTCGATAACCACAATCGTCGACGATGTGCGCTTGGTGGCCATCTTCGGCAGGCAGAGCCGGGCCGCCATTGGCCAGCCGGCGGGAATGACGGAACGCTGGGATGTCGCCGACGGCGGGACCGGTGGCGACAACTCCGGGGTCGCCTCCGAGGCTGCCGACGAGGCGGTGGTCGCTCCCGGACTGACGGGACCGCGAGTCGCCGCCTCCACGGGTAACCGAACCGGCTACGGCGCCCTCATCGCCCTTGCACCCGCGGGACTCCGGGTGACGCTGACCTGGGTGGCGACTCCCACCGCCACCGCCGACGGATACGTCATGGAGCGGTGGACCGGGGGCGTCCTCGACGCCTCGTGGGTGATCACTCCGGGCACGACCACGGCGCTCACCGACACGACGGCCCAGGAAGGCGTCGCCTACAGCTACCGGCTGCGGACGTTCGAGGGAACGGACGAGTCCACCGAGGTCGTGGCCACGATCACCCCGAACTGCTGACCCGGATCGACAGGAGATGCGGCCGAGTACGCCGCAGCTCCGGTCGCGATGAGGCGCCAGCCGAAGAACCATGACTTACCGTTTCCCGCCGCCCGCCTCCCGCGGCTGGTCACCGACCGGCATCTGACATCCGACATCTGATCCGATGAGGCGCCAGCCGAAGAGCCATGAACTCAGCCCGTCGTCGACAGCACCCCGGTCAACGCATTCCAGAGGGCGACGCTCATCTCGGCGCAGGCCATGACCGCCCGATCGGCAACTTCGAGGTCCTGCTCCAGGGCAGTGACGATCTCGTCCGCCTCGTGATAGTCGGCGGCGTGAATCCGGAAGTACTCGGCGGCCGACTCGCCGGCATCGAAGCCGTAATGATCCACGAGACCCTTCAGCTTCTCCTCGGAGGTGTCTGGCTGCTGCGCCTCGAATGCGTAGAGCGCCCCCCATGCGGACACCGGGTCGGCGAACAGGCGGCGTGAGGTGTCGAGGAGCGCCTCGACCCCGGGAAGTCGCGGAGCCGCCACCGTCGTGCCGAGCCGGCGGGCGAAGGCCTCCCACATGGTCGCGTGGACCCTCTCCTCGACGGCGTGCTCCCGGTTGCCCACGGTCTCCCATCCTTCGGGCACGGAGCCGATGAACCCGCCGTATTCGGCGGCGTACGTGGCGAGCGCCTCGACGGGGAGCGAACCCTCTCGCCAGGCCACGTAGAACGGATGCTCGAGCAGTCGCCGCCCACCGATGGCCCCCTCGAGCCGATCTCTGATGTCCATTCGTCCCCCTCGTCTCTTGCCGGTCGCTCCAGTCTTGTCTTGCTGATGGCTGATGGCTGATGGCGCCCGGGAGGGCGCCTCCTAACTCATCTGCGGAAAGCCGAGATTGACCCCGCGGTGCTCCGGATCGGGCCAGCGCGCCGTGATCACCTTCATTCTGGTGTAGAAGTTCACGCCTTCCATGCCATACATCCGGGCGTCACCGAAGAGCGAGTTCTTCCACCCCCCGAATGAGTGGTAAGCCATGGGCACCGGAATCGGGACGTTCACCCCCACCATCCCGACCGGGACCTCGTTCTGAAACTTGCGCGCCGCCCCCCCGTCGTTGGTGAAGATGGCCACGCCGTTGGCGTATGGGTTGTCGGTGATGAGGCTCATGGCCTGTTCATAGGTGTCGACGCGCACCGTCGACAGCACCGGTCCGAAGATCTCGTCCCGGTAGATGGACATCTCGGGCGTGACGTTGTCGAACAGCGTCGGACCGACGAAGAAGCCGTCCTGTTCGGCGGTGAGGGCTCGGCCGTCGGCGACGAGGGTGGCGCCCTCCGCGACCCCCTGATCGATGTACCCCACCACGCGATCACGATGCTGAGCGGTGACCAACGGGCCCATCTCCGCCCCATCCTCGAGTCCCGGAGCCACCTTGACCTTTTCGAGGCGATCCACCACCTTCGGCATGAGCCGGTCCGCGGCATCGCCCACGGTCACCAGCACCGCGATCGCCATGCATCGTTCCCCGGCCGAGCCATAGGCGGCGGAGACCGCGGCGTCGGCGGCGAGATCCATGTCGGCGTCGGGCAGAACCACCATGTGGTTCTTCGCCCCGCCCAGGGCGGCGACCCGCTTGCCGGCCGCCGTTCCGCCCTCGTACACGTGGCGGGCGATCGGGGTCGACCCCACGAAGGAGACCGCTCCGATGTCCGGGTGCTCCAGGATCCGATCTACGGCGACCTTGTCCCCGTGCACCACATTGAGCACACCGTCGGGGAGACCGGCCTCAGCGAACAGTTCGGCGCAGAGGTTCGAAGCCGATGGGTCCTTCTCCGACGGCTTCAGGATGAAGGTGTTCCCGCAGGCGATGGCGATCGGGTACATCCACATCGGGACCATCGCCGGGAAGTTGAACGGGGTGATCCCCGCCACGACGCCGACGGGCTGGCGGATCGAGTACGTGTCGACCGCGGTGGAGACGTTCTCGTTGAACTCCCCCTTGAGCAGCTGGGGAATCCCGCAGGCGAACTCGACCACTTCGAGCCCGCGCTGCACCTCCCCAAGCGCGTCGGAGAGCACCTTGCCGTGCTCCGAGACGAGCAACCTGGCGATGTCCTCCTTGTGACGCACCACGAGGTCGCGGAACTCGAAGAGGATCGCGGTCCGCCGGGACAGCGAGGCGTCCTTCCAGGTCTCCCACGCCGCCATGGCGGAAGCGACGGCGGCATCCACGTGGTCGACCGACGCCAGGGCGACCTGCGCCTGAATCAGGCCGGTGGCGGGGTCGTAGACGTCCCCCCACCGGGCGATCGGGCCGTCGAACGGCTTGTTGTCGATCCAGTGGGTGATCTGCCTCATGGAACCCTCCAGACGCCAGAGGGTACCGGAGCCGACGGGCCATGACTCGCCGGCTCAGGCTCCTTCCAATGCGTACTCGACCGCCTGGTCGTACGACATCGCCGCACCCTGCCGGTAGGCGTCGGCGCGCTCGTCGGTTACCGCCTCCAACGCGGCGCGCTCCAGCCCCTCGATCCGGTTGACGGCGACGCTGATCAGGTCCACCCCACTGCGATCGGCTGCCCCGTACGCCGCGCCGGCGAGGCGGAACGTCCGGATCTGATCGTCCATTTCCAACGCCAGCGCGGCGAAGGCCATGACGAACAGCACCGTCGCCGACACGTCGCCCGCGGCGTACAGAAGCTCGAGACCTTTGGAGTAGTGCGCTCGGGCCGTGTCGAACTGTCGGAGACGGCGAGCGGCCTCGCCCAGCTCGAAATGCGCCCAGCCCTCCCCGAACACGTTCCCCACCTCCTGGTAGCCGGCGATGCTCCGCTCGAAGTGGGTGATGCCCTCGGCCGGCTCCCCCAATGCGATCATCAACAGATTGCCCAAGCCCCAATGGACG
>JAUYIV010000117.1 GCA_030688105.1 Actinomycetota bacterium
CTCGGCGTCGACCCGGTGCTCGGCGATGCCAGGCCCAAGCTCGCGGCGATCGTCACCCAGCCGGGCGCCCTCGGGGTCGCGGGATCGGTTGCGGGCCACCTCGGCGAAGCGGGGATCCGCACCTTGACGCTCGAGGTGCCCGACGGTGTGGCGGCGAAGACGCTCGATACGGTCGGAACGGTGTGCCGGTCCCTCAGCGAGGCCGGCGCAACGCGCTCCGACCTCGTCGTGGGGGTGGGCGGGGGAGCGGTCACCGATCTCGCCGGCTTCGTGGCTGCGGTGTACCTGCGAGGGGTACGAGTGCACCTCGTCGCGACGACCCTTCTCGCTGCGGTCGACGCCGCGATCGGCGGTAAGACCGGCATCGACGTCGGCGGGAAGAACCTGGTCGGGGTCTTCCGGCATCCGGCGCGTGTCGTCGTCGATCTGGACGTGCTCGACACCCTCCCGTTGCAGCTTCGCCGTCACGGGCTCGCCGAGGCCCTCAAGGCGGGCCTGGTCGGTGACCCGCTGCTGTTCGAGATTCTCGAGACCGGGGGGATCGACGCGGACCTCGCCGAAGTCGTGTCGAGATCGGTTGCGGTGAAGGCTCGGATCGTCGGCAGGGATTTCGAGGAGTCGGGGGAACGGGCTCACCTCAACTACGGCCACACGGTCGGCCACGCGTTGGAATCGGTAGGGGGATTGCCTCACGGGGAAGCCATCGCCGTGGGCATGGTGGCCGCGGCCCGTGCTTCGGCCATCGAGGCCGGGTTCGTCGACGAGGGGCGCCAGAAGGAGGCGATCGCGGGCCTCGGATTGCCGGTCGTCGCCCCGAGCCTCGACCGCGATCGGGTGATCGCCCAGATCCAGCTCGACAAGAAGCGCGACGCCACGGGGCTGCGGATGGTGTTGCTCGAGGCTATCGGCGGACCGCGGGTGGCACACATCGCCTCCACTACCGTTGACGCCGCTCTCAGGGCGGTAGGAATCCCCGGAGGAGAATCATGAACCATGCAGCCAGGCTGAACGCGCTCAGAGCGGGCATCGAGGCCCCACTTCTGGTGTCGCGCGCCCCGAACCTCCGATATCTCACGGGGTTCACCGGCTCGAACGGATTCCTGCTCGTCCGCCCCGGTGGTTCCGCGGTGTTCGTCACCGATGGGCGATACGGGGAGCTCGCCGAGGCACTGGTCGCGGACCTGACCGACACCGAGCTCGTGGTCTACACGTCGGGGATGTGGGACGTCTTTCGCGGGCTCGTCGACGGCATGCCGTCGGTGTCGCTCGAGTCCGATGGGGTCACCTGGGCATTCTCGATGGATTTCGCCCGGGAGACCGGCATCGAGGTCGTGGCCGGGGGCGGCGCCGTCGAGGCCCTTCGCCGCACCAAGGACGCAGCCGAGGTCATGGCTCTGCGGGCTGCCGCCGGCGCCGGCGACGCCGCCTTCTCCGCCATCGAGCGGATCGCCCAGCGGACCGTCACCGAGAAGGAGCTCGGCTGGAGGCTGATCGACGTGATGCGAGAGCACGGCGGGGACGCAGCCGATTGGGAGCCGATCGTGGCCGCCGGCGCGGGGGCATCGATCCCGCACTACCGCGCCGGGGTCAAACCGGTCGGTTCGGGCTTGCTTCTCCTCGACTACGGCTGTGTCGTCGACGGCTACCACTCCGACATGACGCGGACCGTCTGGCTCGAGGGGCAGCCCGACGACGAGATGGCCAGGGTGCATCGTGCCGTCCTCGAGGCGCAGCAGGCTGGGCTGGGGTCGGTGGCGCCGGGTGCGGTGTGCGGCGACATCGACGAGGAGGTTCGGGTCGTCCTGCGCGGATACGGGTACGAAAAGCAGTTCCTCCACAGCACGGGCCACGGTGTCGGCCTCGAGATCCACGAGCCGCCTTGGGTCAGGAGGGGCAACGACGACACGCTGGAGGTCGGCGACGTCGTCACGATCGAGCCCGGCGTATACCTCCCCGGGATCGGTGGAGTCCGCATCGAAGACATGGTTCTCGTCACCGAGGACGGGGAATCGATCCTGACCGAATCGCACAGGGCTTTCGCCGCCGGTGCATGAGCCGGCCGACCGCGTGGAGGAGATGATGACCGCAAGCTCATTCGTCACCAAGTGCTGTCGCTGCACCAAGGCCAGGGATGAGACCAAGCCGCGAAGCCGAGGCACCGGATGATCTCGACCAACGACGTCCGGCCCGGGATGACCCTCGACCTCGAAGACGGGATCTTCCTCATCGTCGACTACCAGCATCACAAGCCCGGCAAGGGCAGGGCGATGGTTCGCATGAAGCTGAAGAACATCGATTCGGGGGCGGTGATCGACAGGACGTTTCGCGCCGACGAGCCGGTGCAACAGGCGATCATCCAGCGCCGGCCCCACCAATTCCTCTACCGCGACGACCTCGGACTCCACTTCATGGACGGGGAGACCTATTCGCAGATAGCCCTGAGCGCCGACGAGGTGGGCGAGGCGGCGTCCTACCTGAGCGAGGGCGACACCGTCGGTCTCTCGATGTACGAGGGAAAGGCGATCGGGATCGACTTGCCCGCATCGGTCGAGATGGAGGTCGCCCAGACCGAGCCCGGCGTCAAGGGGGACCGGTCGTCGGCCGGGACGAAGCCCGCCACCACCGAGACCGGCCTCGTGGTCCAGGTGCCGCTGTTCGTCGAGAACGGGGACCGCATCAAGGTGGACACCCGCACCGGTTCGTATATGACCCGGGTGACATGAAGCCCGGGGATGCCCGTGAAACGGCGCTGCGGACCCTCTATGAGGCGGACCAGCGGCGCAGCCCGCCCGACTCGGCCGACCTCGAGGCGCGGGCGATCCAGTTGGTGTCCGGCGTCTGGGACGAGCGGCATCAGCTCGACGCGGCGATCGGTGCGGTGTCGTCCGGCTGGAGGGTGGAGCGCATGCCGCCGATCGATCGCAACATCCTGCGGATCGCGCTGTGGGAACTCGAGCACCGTACCGAGACGCCGGTCGCGGTGATCATCTCCGAGGCGGTTCGGCTCGCCAAGGTCTACTCGACCGAGCGAAGTGGCGGGTTCGTCAACGGGGTGCTGGCGAAATTGGCAGCGGATCGGACCAAACGATGACCCAGGTCCTCGCAACGCTGCCCGGCCGCAGCGCCGAGGAGGCGGTCCGAACGGCAGAGCGCCTGGGCGCGGTGGCGGGCTTCGTCGTCGGCCCGGAGCTGCTCGCCGGCCCCGGTCCCGCGTTGGTATCAGGCCTCGGGCGCTTCGGGCCGGTGCTGGCCCTCGCCGGCCTTCAAGGGCCCGCCGGCGTGGCCGGTGCGGCCGCCCGCCGCTTCGCGGACTATGGAGCGCATTGGGTGTCGGTGATGGCGATCGATGGGCCCGAGACGGTTCAGGCGGTTGCCGGATCGGGAGTGATCGCGGTGGGAGTGACGCTCCGCCGCGGCCAGGGCGACGCCGAAATCGCGTCACTCCGCCTCGGAGGATCGCGAGGACGGACGGTATCTCGCCTGGCCGAGGTGGCGGTGGAAGCCGGTGCGGGCGGGATTCTCTGTGATCTGCCGGATCTGGGGGTGGTGGCGCAGGTTGCGCCCGAGGCCGAGCGGTTTGCCTGGATCGACGGCGTGGAGGAGGCGGGCCAGGCGGCGCGGCGTGGTGCGGCGTACGTGATCGTGGAGGCGGGCGCTGCCGAAGCCGTCCTGGCAGCGCTGGCGCTTGGCTGACACACCGGGCGGCCCGGGCCCGGCCAATTGCAACCGGCGACCGGTGACGGCCGGAGCGGCTTGCCCGGCGTGCTGAGTGCTCCGTATCCTCCCGGCATGCCCACCCCTCCCCAGCTTTCACCGGAGCAGCGGGCGGCCGCCTTGGAGAAGGCGGCGCAAGCCCGTCGAGTCCGTGCCGAGGTACGCGAGGCGCTTCGCACCGGTCAGATGAGCCTCACCGACGTCCTGGCAAGGTCCGAGGAGGACATGATCGCCGGGATGAAGGTCAGGGCCCTGCTCACCGCCCTCCCCGGTTTGGGGAAGGTCAAGTCCTACCGGTTGATGGAGCGCCTGGGCATCGCCGAGAACCGGCGGGTTCGCGGGCTCGGAGTCCAACAGCGGAAGGCGCTTCTCGAGGACTTGGCAGCCCGCTGACACTCAGGAGATGCGGCCGAAATCGGCCGCAGATCCGGTCGCCTTCCTCCCCCGTGGAGCGGG
>JAUYIV010000122.1 GCA_030688105.1 Actinomycetota bacterium
TTCGGCGGGCACATGCAGGATTACGGCAAGACGCCGGCCAACTACCAGATCACCCGCGAGGTGATGAAGCGAGCCAAGAGCAGCTCGATCATCCTTCATTCGCTGCCCCGCATGGACGAGCTGCTCGAGGATGTGGACAACACCAGGCACGCCCGGTACTGGCAGGAGGCCTACAACGGCGTCGTGATGCGTATGGCCCTGCTCGCGCTCGTCCTCGGGGCGACCGAGTAGCCATGCCACTCGCAGTCATCGCCATCGGCGGCAACTCGCTGATCCTGGACGATGCGCACCAGAGTGTCGAGGATCAGTACGAGGCGGCCGGAGCCACCACGGATCACATTGCCTCCCTGGTCAGAGCGGGGTGGGATGTGGCCATCAGCCACGGCAACGGCCCGCAGGTGGGTTTCATCCTGCGCCGCTCCGAGTTGTCGGCACACGAACTGCACGAGGTGCCACTCGATGTGTGCGGCGCCGACACCCAGGGCGCTCTCGGGTACTCACTGCAGCAGAATCTCGCCAACGACTTCCGCGAGATGGGCATCACCAAGTCGGTCGCCACGATCGTCACTCAGGTCGAGGTGAGCAAGGACGATCCAGCCTTCGCCAGCCCGTCCAAGCCAATCGGTTCGTTCATGAGTGAGGCCGATGCAATGCGCCGGCGCGACGAGGACGGCTGGGACGTCGTGGAGGACGCCGGTCGCGGTTGGCGCCGGGTCGTCGCCTCACCTGCTCCGATGCGGGTGGTCGAACTCGACGCGGTGAAGCTGCTGCTGGCGGCAGGAGTCGTGGTGATCACGGTGGGCGGGGGCGGAATCCCCGTCATCGCCGATGAGAATGGCAACCTGTCGGGCGCCGCGGCGGTGATCGACAAGGATCTCGCTTCGGCACTGCTCGCCTCGGAATTGGGTGCCGATCTGCTCATCATCTCGACTGCGGTGGAGAAGGTGGCACTGAACTTCGGGACTCCCGAGGAGCGCTGGATGGACGAGTTCACCGTCGACGAGGTAAAGCGCTACCTGGCCGAGGGCGGCCACTTCAAGGAGGGGAGCATGGCTCCCAAGATGCGCGCCGTCGTGCAGTTCCTGGAGAGCGGGGGCAAACAGGCCCTGATCACCGATCCACCCAGCCTGGAGCGGGCGATGAGGCGGGAGACCGGGACCTGGATCACGGCGTGAGCTTCGCCCGCTCTTTCGCCTGCGTGGTGTGTGGTCGGGAGTATCCGCTAGGCGATCGCTACGTCTGCGACGACCACGGGAACGAGGGCATCCTCGACGTCCGCTACGACTACGACGCGATCGGCCAGACGTTCGACCGCGACCCCCTTGCCGCCGACCGCGATCCCACCATGTGGCGGTACCGACCGCTGCTGCCGGTGGCCGCCAACGCTCCGGTCCCACCGCTCACCGTCGGCGGGACGCCCACCTACGAGAGCCCCCGCCTTGCCGCTGCCCTTGGCGTGAGCCGGGTGTGGGTCAAGGACGAGGGGCGGCAGCCAACCGCCTCCCTCAAGGATCGGGCGTCGGCGATGGCGGTCGCCAAGGCGATGGAGTTCGGAGCCGAGATCGTGACGACCGCCAGCACGGGCAACGCCGCCGCTGCTCTCAGCGGAGTGAGCGCCAGCGTCGGCCTCCGCAACGTGATCTTCGTGCCGGAGGCGGCGCCTGAGGCCAAGGTGGCTCAGCTCCTCGCCTATGGCTCCACGGTCGTCCTGGTGAGGGGTAACTACAACTCGGCCTTCGAACTGTGCATGGCCGCCGCCGAACGGTACGGCTGGTACAACCGCAACACCGGGTTCAACCCCTACATGACCGAGGGCAAGAAGACCGCCATGCTCGAACTGCTCGAGCAGCTCGGGTGGGAGGCACCCGATGCCGTGTTCGTCAGTGTCGGCGACGGGTCGATCATCGGAGGGCTGCACAAAGGAGCCAAAGACGCCCTCGCCCTCGGGTGGATCGACCGCATGCCGCGGCTCTGCGGCGTCCAGGCCGCTGGCAGCGACTACATGGTCCAGGCCTTCGAGGCCGACGAGGACGTGCTCACCAAGGCCCCGATCGCCGCGGACACTGTGGCCGACTCGATCAGCGCCGATCTGCCCCGCGACCGGGTCAAGGCCATGGCGGCAGTACGTGAGACCGGCGGCACGTATCTGCGGGTGTCCGACGACGAGATCCTTGCCGCCATTCCCGTGATGGCCCGCGGGTCGGGCGTGTTCGGCGAGCCGGCCGGCGCCGCCGCCTACGCCGGCGCGGTCGCCGCGGCGGAGAACGGGCTCATCGGAAGTAAGGACACGGTGGCGGTCCTCAACACGGGGAGCGGCCTCAAGGACGTGCCCTCGGTGATGCGGGGGGTGGAACGGGCAGGAACGACGCCGATCAGGGTGGCGCCGGACATCGAGGCGCTCGACGCAGCCATGAAGGGAACAACATGATCGATCTCACCATTCACCCCTCGACCCTCGAGTCGACGGTCACCCTCGCCCGGGAGCGCAACGTTCGCATCCCGACGTTCCGCCAGATGCGCGACCCGTCGCTGGTGCCGGCCGACGTCCGTAGCGCCCTGGGTGGTGTCGGCCTGTGGGACCTCGACCCGCTCAACCTGTTTCGCATCACCTGGCACAACGAGCCGACGCCCAAGGGCGGGGGGTTCGGGCCGGTCAACTTCATGGAGATCTCCCCGGAGTTGAGCGGCGTGGAGGCCCGCATCCTCGTGCTGGAGGGCAAGTGGTTCCCCACCGGCGCCCACAAGGTGGGCGCCGCCTTCGGGTGCCTGGTGCCGCGCCTGGTCACCGGGCAGTTCGACCCGACGACTCAGAAGGCGGTGTGGCCCTCCACCGGCAACTACTGCCGGGGCGGCGCATACGACTCCAACCTGCTCGGGTGCGAGTCGATCGCCATCCTCCCCGAGGGGATGAGCCGGGAGCGCTTCGAGTGGCTCGAAAGCGTGGCCGGCGAGATCATCAAGACCCCCGGCTCCGAGTCGAACGTCAAGGAGATCTTCGACAAAACCAAGGAGCTCGCTGCCTCCGGCGAGGACCTCATGATCTTCAACCAGTTCGACGAGTTCGGGAACTATCTCTGGCACTACGCGGTGACCGGCCCGGCGATGGAAGAGGTCATCGAAGCCGCCATGGGACCGGGCGACCGGTTTGCCGGTGTCGTGCTCACCACCGGCTCGGCGGGCACCATCGGGTGCGGCGACTACCTCAAGCAGGTCTACCCGACGTCGAAGATCGCCGCCGGAGAGGCGGTGCAGTGCCCGACGATGCTCTACAACGGGTTCGGCGAGCACCGCATCGAGGGGATCGGAGACAAGCACATCCCCTGGGTGCACAACGTGCGCAACACCGACTTCGCCATCGGCCTCGACGACGAGGCGACGATCGCCCTCACCCGCCTGTTCAACGAGCCTGCCGGCATCCAGTACCTGCTGGACCAGGGCGTCAAGCCCGACCTCGTGGAGCAGCTGCCGCTGCTGGGCATCTCGGGGATCGGCAACGTGCTCGGGGCGATCAAGCTCGCCCGGTATCACGAGCTCACCGCCAACGACGTGATCGTCACCGTCGGGACCGACTCCATGGAGATGTACATGAGCCGGCTCGGCGAGCTGCGGGAGGCACGCGGCGAGTTCACCACTCTCGATGCTGCCGCGGCGTATCACCGCTATCTACTGGGGAGCGGGATCGACCACGTCCACGAGCTGTCGTACTGGGATCGCAAGCGGATTCACAACCTGAAGTACTACACGTGGGTCGAGCAGCAGGGCAAGACCTACGACGAGATCCAGGCCCAGTGGTACGACGCGGACTACTGGACCTCGATCCAGGCCCTGGTGGGCCCGATCGACGAGCTGATCGACAAGTTCAACGAGAGCGTCGCCGGCTGACGCGTGCAGCATGCCCGGGGCTGCTCTGCGCCGAATCGGACGGCGTTAAAACCTCTCCAGACCCTCCCGACGGGGCGGCCGCCCTCAGCCCTGTGCCGCCGCGGCGAGGAGAGCCTCGATGGCCCGGTCGACGTCGCCTTCGTCGCTGGCCCAGTCGGACACAGAGATGCGCATGAGGCGCCGGCCGTTCCAGGTGGTGGGGCTGAAGAATGCGATGCCGCTCTCGGCGACCCTTTGGATGACACGTTCGGCGAGTCCGTCGTCATCCCCATCCGGGTGTACCCACCTGACGAGGACCTGGTTGAACACCACCTCGTTCATCACCTCTGCCATTCCCGATGATCCGAGCCGGTCGGCGAAGCGGTTGGCAAGGCGCCGAGTGCGCTCCACCAGTGCGGTGACCCCGTCGGAGCCGAGCGAGCGGAGCACGGCGTACACGGCCAGGCCGCGGGCACGCCTGGAGAACTCGGGGTTCCAGTCCATCTGATCCCTCACCTCGCCCGAACCCTGCACCAGGTATGCGGCGCGCACCCCCATGGCGGCGCGATGGGAGGCTGCGTGGCGGGTGATGGCGATACCCGAGTCGTAGCCGACGTTGAGCAGCTTGTGAGCGTCGGTCGACCACGAGTCCATCAGTTCCAAGCCGAGTGTCAAGGGATCCTCGACTGCTCTGGCCCAGAGGCCGACCGCCCCGTCGACGTGCACCCAGGTCGGGTTACCACGCCCGCGGTGCTCGTCGACCACCGCGGCGACCTCCTCGAACCGGTCGAAGGACCCCGTGTTCAGGTTTCCCGACTCGAGGCAGACGATCGTCGGGCCGCTGAGGCCGGCCAGGGCCCGCTCCAGGTCGCCGACCACCATGCGCGACTGAGGGTCCGACGCGACCTCGACGACGCGCCGACCCCCGAGGCCCAGAAAGCGCAGCGCCCTGGGGATCGTGTCGTGACGTTCC
The DNA here is from genome assembly GCA_030688105.1 of Actinomycetota bacterium. Classification (GTDB taxonomy): domain Bacteria; phylum Actinomycetota; class Acidimicrobiia; order Spongiisociales; family UBA11373; genus JAUYIV01. Next base: position 4,835 of record JAUYIV010000122.1, read on the forward strand.
GACTTCACGAGGACATGGACCTCGGGCGCGCCGATCAGCCCGTCGGCCTCGACATCCCAGCCGGACCACTCGCGCAGCACATGGTGGCGGGCCGCAGCAAGGCAGGTGAAGCTGGCCATCTGCCCCCCTGTGACGAACCCGACGACCGCCTCCGCCGGTAGGCGCAGCAGTTCGATGAGCCAGCGAGCCGCGACCGCCTCGACCACCGCCACTCCGGGAGCGACCGCGTACAGGCCGGCGTTCTGATCCCACGCCGCGGCGAGCACGTCGGCG
>JAUYIV010000123.1 GCA_030688105.1 Actinomycetota bacterium
GGATCTGCGGCCGGAGGCCGCAGTTCCGGTCGCCTGGGCTGGGACCCTGGCGACACTGCGATGAGGCGTCAGCCGAAGAGCCATGAACCCAAGATTCCAACCGCGCCTTCTAAGGTCCCTCGCTCATGGGACGCAACGGCCCGTCACGACCGCACCGGCGAGTGTCGACTATGGCGGCGGCCCTCGTCGGCCTGATGCTCGTCGCCTCGTGCTCCTCCGGTGCGGGATCCTCGACGACGACCACCCCTCCGGCATCCGCCACGACCTCACCGGTCACCACCACGGCAGCCTCGATCCCACCCCCCGACGAGCCGTTCCGCGGCTTCTCGCTGTCCCCGGTCGACTACGCGGGGGAAAGCCTCATCGAGTTCTTCGAGACTGCGTCGCTCAACGCCGACGCGATCGAGCGGGTCGGTGACATCCTCGAGTGGGAGGAGCCGGCCGAATCGGGCCTAGCAGTGGTCGACGCCCTGGCTGCCGACTACGGGTTCCTGTCGCTGAGCATCACCGGGGTCTTCGACGTCGACGACGGTGAGCTGCTCCGCCCGCTGGACGACGCCACATTCGATCGATATGTGGCCGCGGCCCGCTCATATGCCGAGAAACACCGGCCGCCCTATCTGGGGCTGGGTGTCGAGATCGACACGCAGTGGCGTAGCCACCCTGACGACTTCGAGGTCTTCGTCGAGCTGTTCGCCGCAGTTGCGACCGTCGTCGACGAGGTGTCGCCGGACACGAAAGTGTTCACCGCTTTCCAGCTCGAGCGCCTCTCGGGCATGCATGGTGGCCTCTTTGGCGGAGCCAACGACCCGGAATCGGCGGCATGGGAGCTGATCGACCGGTTCCCCGACGCCGACATCATCGCGTTCACCACCTACCCGGGCCTCGTGTTCCCGGATCCCGCCGACATCCCGGATGACTACTACACGCGGCTCAATGCGCATGCCGGGGGCAGGCCCATCGCGTTCACCGAAATCGGCTGGCACTCGGGTGGCGAGTACGGCGTGTACTCCGGGACCGAGGAGAAGCAGGTGGCGTTTCTGGAGCGCTTCCAGGAGCTGACCTCCGAAGCCGATGTCGCGTTCTACATCTGGTCGTTCTTGTACGACCAGCAGGCGGCCGGGCCCTTCACCTACATGGGTCTCGTCGATAGGGTGCTGCGCCCAAAGCTTGCCTGGTGGGTCTGGCAGAACTCGGCGGACTGACCCCCTCCGGCCCTTCGGGCCCAGGCGACCGGATCTGCGGCCTTCGGCCGCAGATCCTCAACGGACCGGCACGATCCTCAGAAGCCCGCCTCCCCAGGTGGTGATCAGCAGCTCGCCGTCGGCATCGAGCCCGTACGAGGTGATCTGTCCGGCATCGGCGATTCCCCAATCGGTGACCTCGCCGGCTGCGCCGTCTTCCAGCCGGAACGACCGGATGAACCCGCTGCACCAGTCGCTGAAGAAGTAGTGGCCGGTCAGCTCGGGCATCGCCGCTCCCCGGTACACGTATCCGCCCGTCACCGAGCAATGCCCGCCGTCGGCGTGGTTGTACTCGACCACCGGCATCACCATGCCCTCCATCTGGCACCCCGTCGGCGGCGACCAGCAATGCAGGCCCTCCATCTCCGGCCAGCCGAAGTTGTAGCCGGCCGCCTCGAGGGGCACGGCGTCGATCTCCTCCCAGGTGGATTGGCCGACGTCACCGATGTACATGACTCCGTCGACGGCGTCGATGGCGAACCGCCACGGATTGCGAAATCCGATCGCCCAGGCTTCGGGTGCGCCGGAACCGTCCGCCCAGGGGTTGTCCGCGGGCGTGGTGTACGGGTCTCCCGAGTCGACGTCGAGCCTGAGGATGGCACCCTTGAGCGTGTTCGGGTCCTGGGGGTTGATCGGGTATTCGCCGTTGTCCCCCGAGGCGACGTATAGATAGCCGTCCGGCCCGAACTGCAACATTCCGGCATTGTGGCGATGCTCGCCTTCGGCGAGCCGGTCGACCTCCAGCACGAGCTTGGCGCTCGTGGGGTCGGCGACGCCATTGACGTTCACCCGGTACTCGAACAGGACGGCGTCGAACTCGTTGTCGGTGTAGTAGATGAAGACCCTTCGGCTCGTCGCGAAATCGGGGTGGAACGCCAGCCCGAGAAGGCCGACCTCGATACCGGCGTTGGCACGCGTCTTGTCGACGACGTCGAGGAACAGGGTCGACTCGACCTGCCCGGTGTCTGCGTGGACCCGCTTGATTCGGCCTCCTCGCTCGACGACCAGCAGGACGCCATCCTCGTCGGGCATGGCTGCGGCGAAGACCGGCTGGGCCAATCCCTCGACGATCGTCTCCACCCGAATCCCGGTGAGCGGGTTGCCGGGGAGGGTGGTCGAGACCGTCGGAACCGTGACGCCGTCGCCCGAGCCGGGTGTCGTCGTCCCCTCGCCGCCGGGGACGGTCGTACCCGACCGCTCCGTCGTGGTCGCAGCTTCCGGCGAGTGCCCGCCACCGAACGGGTCCTGGGTCGCCAGTGTCCAGACGATGGCCGCAGTGGCCAGGACGCTCATGAGGACGTACGGAAGATCCGCCCGCTTGATCGGTCCGCTCACCGCGATTCCCTCCTGCTCGGCGGCCAGCCCCCCGACTCGACCCTAACGACCAGTTCGAGGTGCATGACGAGCACGCGGCGGGTCACGTCGGGAACCCGATGGGCGGCGGCGGGCGTCGAATCACGGAGCGCGACGGTACTGGAAGCGCCGAGCCACGAGCGTCAAGGCTTCTCGATTTTGGACCGCTGTCGGCGTGCGGTCCGCCCGGGTGCGGATATCGGATGCCTCTGTAGCGTTGCGGTGAACGATCAGGAGTTCTGGTGGCCGAGCCCACTTACGAACAGCCCGACATCTTTGCGGGGATCGAAGGAGCCGGGGCCCGACGATTCCGGC
>JAUYIV010000129.1 GCA_030688105.1 Actinomycetota bacterium
CGCCGGCCTCGTCGCGCTCCCGTTCGCCTCCTACTACCTGGCTCGTTCGTTCGGGTTCTCCAAACCGATCTCGCTGGTCGCCGGGGTGGCCGGGGGCTCTTACATCTTCATGGAGAGCTTCTCGATTCTCGGGGGCAACACGCTGTCGACGCTTGCCGGCGAGTACTCGTTCTCGTGGTCGCTGGCCTTGTCACTCGTCTACCTGGGGATGTTGTTACGCAACCTGAATTCGGGCAGGGGCTTCAGCGTCGGTCCCGGCGTCGTGCTGGCGCTCACCGCCCTCTGCCACATCATCACGACGATGCTCATTCTGATCGCGACCTTGCCGCTGCTCCTCCGACGCAAGGGTGTGTCGACCGTGATCGGCTCGTGGTTTGTCGGCTTCGGGCTCGCCGCATTCTGGGCGGTTCCCCTGGTGGCGAGGCAGGGGCTCATGACCGACATGGGCTGGCAGCCCATCCGGGGGATCCGCTCGGTGTTTCCCCGAGAGATCATCCCGCTCGCCGTCCTCGCCGCCGCCGGGGTCGTCTGGGCGGTCGCCCGACGGTATCCAATCGGCCCGGCGCTGGCGATGCTCGTCATCCCCGTGGCCGGCTACTACTTCCTCTACGAGATCGAGTACCGCAGGCTCTACAACGTCCGGCTGCTCCCCTACTGGTACTACTTCATCCACCTGCTCGCCGGCGTGGCGGCTGGTGCGGCGGTGGTGGCCGCCGCCCGCCGTCTCAGGGGAGGGGAGGGGATGCGGTGGCTCGCCGCCGGCGCGGCGGGCATCTTCTTCATCGTCGGCGGGATCGTGGGAGTACAGAAGACACCGAGCTGGGCGAAGTGGAACTACGAGGGATACGAGGGCAAGCAGGAGTTTGCATTGGCCAGCGATGGCACCTGGGTGCTCCACACCGATCGCTGGGCCGAATACCAGTCCCTCATGGAGGAGCTCGATGCGCTGCCGGCCGGGCGGGTGATGTGGGAGGCCAACAACGACATGGGCCGCTACGGCACCCCGATGGCGTTGATGCTCACCGGGTATTGGTCCGAGGGCCACCCGTCGATGGAGGGCCTGCTGTTCGAGTCATCGCTGACCACCCCGTTCCATTTCTTGAACGCCAGCGAGGTGTCACAGCGGCCGTCGAACCCGGTGGCGGGCCTGAACTACCGCGGGCTGAACTTCGAGCGCGGGGTGACCCACCTGGGCGTGTACGGGGTCAGCTATTACGTGTCCTTCACGGAGACGGCAAGACTCGCCGCGGAGGAGTACGGCCTCGAGATGATTGCGGAGACCGAGCCTTTCACCATCTTTGCCCTCCCCGAGACGTCCATGGTGGAGGTGGGCGCATTCATCCCGGCCGTGTGGGAAGGCGACAGCGGGTTCCTCGACGCGTCGCTGGAGTGGTACGACAACGTGCACTCGCTCGACCGGTGGCTGGTGAGGGACGGCCCGGACGACTGGCCCCGCATCGACGACGTGGCGGTGACCGCTCGTCCCCGGGTTTCCGCCTCGGGAAGCGTGTCCAACGTCGTGGTGGACGATCACCAGATCGAGTTCGACACGACCGCGATCGGGGTCCCGCATCTCGTCAAGGTCTCCTACTTCCCCAATTGGAAGGCCGACGGCGCCGATGGGCCATATCGGGCGGCGCCATCGCTGATGGTGGTCGTGCCGACCGAGGGGCACGTGGTGATCTCGTTCCAGGACACCTGGGCCGAGACGGGCGGCAAATGGCTGACGGCGATCACCCTGCTCGGGCTGATCGCCCTGGCGGTGCGGTGGCGGCTCCGGCGCCGGTACGCCGCGGTGTAGCCGGTCCGCCATCCGGCTTCGGTCAGGTTCTCGATTCGCGTCGCAGCGCCTTCCGGATTCGCCACAGACCCTCGAGGGTACGCGGCACCCGGCTCAGGAAGCTCGATCGGGTGGCTCGGAGCTCTTCGCACTTCGCCGGGATTTCCCGGATCCTCGCTCCGGCTCGTTCGGCGCGTATGACCAGCTCGGTGTCGAAGAGATCCAGGTCGGAGATCACGCGGGGCGTGAATTCCCGGACGATCGTCTCGCGGATCAGCTTCATCCCGTGGGTGTCGCTGACCGACGAGCGAAAGAGCAGCTTCAGCAGCACGTTGAATCCGAAGGTGCCCAGACGGCGCAGCGGGCTGCGGCGATCTTCTGCGCCTGGAGCCCGCTTCGAGCCGAGCACGATGTCCGCCGCGTCGGCCAGGGCCAGGCCGGCGCGCAGGAAGTCGGCCGAGAAGTAGTCGATGTCGAAGTTGGCCACCCACTCGCCGGAGGCCGCCTCGAATCCCGCACGCATCGCCGCGCCGTAGTTCGGCTCGGGGAGTCGAAGCACCCTCATCCGAGGTTCGGTCTCGGCGATCCGTTCGGCGACGGACCCGGTCTCGTCGGACGATCCGTTCTCGGCAACGATGATCTCGAAGTCGGCGTCGACGCCCTCCAACTCTGCGAACAGTCGCGCCAGGGCGGCGGGCATGAAGTCCGCCTCGTTGTGGACGGGAATCACGATGGTGACGGCGCGGCGCATTGGTGGGGAGTGTACGGAGATCGCCTCCCGCCTCCCGCGTCCCGCCCCCGGCAGGAGGCGCGCTCACGGTTCCGGCGTATTGCGAATTGCGAATTGCGAATCGCGGCATTCTGCCGGCGCCCTTGGCGCTGGCAGAATGCTCCCATGGACCTCGACGCCATCTTCAAGGCCTACGACGTCCGGGGTACCGTCCCCGATCAGCTCGATGACGAGGCGGCGCGGCGGATTGGCGCGGCATTCGCCGACTTCGCCGGGTCGGAGCGGATCGCCGTGGGCCGCGATGTGCGTACGTCGTCGCCGGTGCTCGCCGCGGCGCTCATCGCCGGCGTGCTGTCTCGAGGTGTGGGCATCGACGACCTCGGGATGATCACCACGGACATGGTCTACTTCGCCGCCGGGGAGCTCGACGAGCCCGGCGTGATGATCACCGCATCGCACAATCCGAAGGGGTACAACGGCATCAAGCTGTGTCTGGCCGGGGCGGCCCCCGTCGGCGTCGACACCGGCCTGGACGAGGTGAGGCGGCTCGCCGCCGAGGACCTCCCCGCGAGGGAGCCCGGAGTTCGCCGATCGGTCGACATTCTCGACCGCTACGTCGATCACATGGTGGGGATAGTCGGCAGCGACGCGATCGGCGACCTGAGAGTCGCCGTCGACGGGGGTAATGGCACCGCCGGGGTAGCCATCCCGGCGCTGTTCGACCGGATCCCCGCCCACCTCATCCCGCTGTACCTCGACCCCGATGGGACCTTCCCGAACCATCATCCCGACCCGCTGCGCCCCGAGAACCTCTTGGACCTCGAGGACCTCATCGAGGAAGAGTCTCCAGCCGTAGGGGTGGCGTTCGACGGCGACGCCGATCGGGCGTTCTTCATCGACGACCGCGGCCAGGTCCTGCCCGGCAGCACGATGACCGCAATGGTTGCTGCCTGGTACCTGTCGAACGAGCCCGGGGCGACCATCGTCCACAACCTGATCTGCTCGCAGGCAGTGCCCGAGATCATCCGGGAGCGAGGTGGCACTCCCGTGCGGACCAGAGTCGGGCACTCGTTCATCAAGACCGTGATGAAGGAGACGGGAGCAGTCTTCGGGGGTGAGCACTCGGGGCACTACTACTTCCGGGATCACTACCGCGCCGACTCGGGGATTCTGGCGATGCTCATCCTGCTTCGCCTGATCACCGAGGACGGTCGCCCCCTCTCCGAGATCCGCTCCGATTTCGAGCGATACGCCCAGTCGGGGGAGATCAACCTCGAAGTCTCCGACCAGTGGGCAGCGATCGAAGCGGTTTCGACCGCGTTCGGAGGGGAGCAGGACCGGCTCGACGGGCTGACCGTCACGGTCGGAGACCGGTGGTTCAACCTCCGGCCCTCGAACACCGAGCCGGTACTGCGGCTCAACGTCGAGGCGCCGGACGAAGATTCGGTCGGAGCCCTCGTCGAAGCGGTCCGGTCGGTGGTGGAGGAGGTGTCTCGTGCCGGTGCCGCCTGAGCTTCTGGCGATCCTGCAATGCCCGGCCTGCCACAGCGCCGTCGAGGAGAGCGAGGACTCCATCATCTGCACCGGGTGCGGCCTCATCTATCCGGTACGCGATGACATTCCGCACATGCTCGTCGAAGAGGCGCGCCGGCCCTCCGAGGGGGAGACCAAATGAGTGGGATGCGCGATCTCATCGCGGAGCTCCCCGAGCAGCTCCGCTGGTCGGCGAATCTGGCGCCCCCAGACATGCCTTTCGCCGATGAAGCGCTCGTGATCGGAATGGGGGGATCCGGGGTCGCCGGCGACGTCGCTGCGGCGTTCGCCGAGTCCCAGGGCCGCAGGGTCGCGGTCCACAAGTCATATGGGGTTCCCGCCTGGGCGGTGGCCACTCGGCCGCTCATCATCGCGGTGTCGCACAGTGGCAACACCGAGGAGACCGTCTCGGGGGTGAAGGCATCGATCACCGACGGGCTTCCGGTTGGTTCGATGTCGACCGGCGGCGCCCTCGCCGAGATGGCGGCTCAATACGGCATCCCACATGTCGAGATTCCGGCCGGGCCCCAGCCCCGAGCCGCCATCGGATACCTGTCAGGCGCCGTCCTTCGCCTTCTGGAGTCCTCGGGCGTCATCGGAGCCACCGCGACCGGGCTCTTCGAGGCGGCCGATGTCGTCGAGAGTCTCCTCGATGGCGAGGCCCAGAAGGCCGCCGAGGACATCGCCGCCCAATTGGAGGGTCGCATCGCCGTGATCTACGGTGGGACGGGAATCGCCGCAACCGCCGCCGGTCGCTGGAAGACCCAGATCAATGAGAACGGGAAGGCGCCCGCCTATTGGTCGGTGCTGCCCGAGCTCGATCACAACGAGCTCGTGGGTTGGACTGCGTTTCCCGAGCTGGGTCGGGACTCGGTCGGAGTCGTCTTCCTGTCGGATCGCGGCGATCACCCAAGGGTCGTGCGCAGGGCCGGGCTCACCCGAGAGCTCATGCAGGGAGTCGCCATCGCCGGTGCGGTGGCCTCGCGGGGCGAGGGGGCGCTGGCCCGGTTGTTCTCGCTGATCGTGGTCGGGGATCTGGTGTCGGTGGCGGTTGCCGAGCATGCCGGTATCGACCCGGTTCCGGTCGAGACCATCGAAGAGCTCAAGCGGCGGCTGGCGGAGTAGGGGACGCCTCCGGCGTCCCCCGCAATGCGTCAGTCCCGCGGCTCGCGTCGATGTGTCTCGGAGAGCATCTCTCGTCGCGCGGTGGTCGCCTCTTGGCGCGATACGCGATACGACAGAACGCGTCTTGAACGGTCGGTCG
>JAUYIV010000138.1 GCA_030688105.1 Actinomycetota bacterium
GTCGGCGACTGTTCTTTACGGGCGACGGGCGACGGGCGACGCTAGGCCACTGAGGCTGGTCGCCGTTCCCGGTTAGCCTCAACGCATGGCTCGGGCCACCTGCGTCGCGCTGCTGCGCGGCATCAATCTCGGATCGGTCAACCGGGTCCCGATGACATCCCTGAGGCAACTCGTCGAGTCGATCGGGTTCAGCGATCCGGTGACCCACCTCCAGTCGGGGAACCTGGTGTTCGAGACCGCACTCGGTGAGATCGCCGCCGTGAAGGCGCTCGAGAGCGCCATTGTGGATCGGTTCGGTTTCGAGGTGCCCGTGGTGATGCGATCCGCCGAGGAGTTGATGGCGGTGGCGGCGCGGCACCCGCTGGCAGGGTCGAATCCAGACCCCAAGAAGCTCGTCGTCGCATTCCTCGATCTGGCGCCCGAGGTGCCCATCGAGTACGCCATCGACTCGGAGCAGTACCTGCCCGACCGCTACCTGCTCGAAGGCAGGGATCTCTACCTGGAGTATCCCAACGGGTTCGGCGGATCGAAGCTCAGTCACTCGCTCATCGAGCGCCGCCTCGAGGTCGGCGCCACCATCCGGAACTGGAATACGGTCACGAAACTCGCCAGGCTCGCCTCGGGCCGGATGAGCCGCCGCGGGAGTGAGTGACCGCCCGATCCGGTGGACGGGCCGCTCACCCGCCGGCTGCGTCGGACGGTGGCTCGGCCGGGGTTCGCGCCAGGCGCTGCAGTCCGTCGTACGCGGCGTACTTGTAGGCCTCGCTTCGTGTCGGGATGTTGAAGGTCGAGTCGATGAAGTAGTCGATGGCCCCGCCGGCGTGGATCACCGCCTGCCCGATGTGCACCAGCTCGGCGGCCTCCTCGCCGACGATGTGCACGCCGAGAAGTCTTCGATCGTCCCGTCGAAACACCAGCTTGATCATCCCGTAGGTCGTGCCGGCGATGCGGCTCCGGGGGTTTTCCGAGAAGTCGTAGCGGCCGATCTCGAAGTCGATCCCTTCAGTGGCCGCCTGCTCCGATGTCATGCCTACGGAGCCGACCTCGGGGATCGAGTAGATGCCGAACGGGGGGAGTTGATCGACGCTCTCCTTGAAGGGGATGTCGAAGGCGTGGCACGCCGCGACGCGGCCTTGCTCGGCCGAGACCGATGCGAGCGCCGGCGGGCCGATGACGTCGCCGGCGGCGTAGATCCCGGCGGCGGTGGTGCGGTAATGGTCGTCGACGACGATCCGGCCGCGCTCGGCGAGCTCGACGCCGGCGGCCTCCAGGCCGAGGCCGTCGGTGTTCCCCTTGCGCCCGGCGACGAACAGGACCTTGTCCGGCTCGATGATCTCATTACCCATCGCCACCCGGAGCCGGCCGTCGACGCGTTCCACGGTGGCGGCAGGTGACCCCATCTGGACGCGTATCCCCAGGTCCTGCAGACAGCGCGCCAGCTGATCCGAGGCCTCGGCGTCGAGAAAGGGCAGCAGGCGGTCGGCCATATCGATCAGCGTCACGTCGACGCCCAACGCCGCGTAGATCGAGGCGTACTCGCAGCCGACCGGTCCGCCGCCGATGACCACCAGGCTGGTGGGGATGCGGTCGAGCTCGAGGATGGAGTCCGAGTCCTCCACATCGGGATCGTCGAAGGGTATGGCCGGGGGTCGGAACGGGTGGGAGCCGGTGGCGATGAGCACGACATCGCCCCTCAGGTCCGCAGTGCCGCTCGCGGCGAGCGAGACCGCCACCGTGCGATCGGGCCCGAGGCGGGCGGTCCCGTGGACGACCTCGACTCCGTGGCGTTCGAGGTTGAGTCTCACCGACTCCCCGGCGCGCTCCGACTCCTCGGCGGAACGCTTACGGAGGCGGCCCAGCATGACCTCGCTGCTCAGCTCCATGCCCACCCCGTACATCTCACGCCGGCGATGGCCAGTGAGGTAGAGCGCCGTCTCCCGCAGCGTCTTGGCGGGTATCCCACCGCTGTTCACCGGCGCGCCGCCGAGCCGATCTCCTCGCTCCACGAGCGCGACCGACTTGCCGAAATAGGCCGCCTGGGCCGCGGCCTTCTCGCCGGCGGGACCGGATCCGATCACGATCAGGTCGTATTCGTCCACAGGTGCCTCCCTCGCTGCACCCTAAGGGTATTCGGGTGGCTCGGTCGGGGCACCAACCCCCGAGAGCCTGCCCGGGCGAGGTCTGTCGGTAAATGGGGAAGGAGCCCCCCGATCGTCCAGCCGTACCAGCCATAGGCTCGGGGCTCATCACTGATGATTCACCGCTCGCTTGCTACCGTGCGGCCGGAGCACGCACCTCCCCGGGCGACCCGGGGCGGATGACACGAGGAGGGACCGATAGGCCTCGGCGCCACCCACGCCGACGGTGACTGCCGGCTCGCAGGAGCGGCCACCCGGGCCTTTTCCCCTCCCGCTCCCGATCAGCGAGACATCCGCCCGTGAGGCGCGCCCTCCTGGTCACTGCCGACGGCACCGAGTTTTCCGGCATCGCTGTGGGCGCCGACGGCGTCG
>JAUYIV010000145.1 GCA_030688105.1 Actinomycetota bacterium
CATGGGGCGACGCGGCGACCTCGGCGTCTTCGTGCTCGTGATGGCCGTGGCGAGCCCGGCCGGGGCCGGCGAGGGTGTGGTCATCGAGTCCGTGGACTACGAAGGGTACCCCGAGGTGTCCGTGGTCGTCTCACTCCCGGCGAGCGCCTCGCCACAGGATCTCACGGCCGACGACTTCGTGGTCCTGGTCGAAGAGGAGCGACCCGACCTCGATGTGTTTGCCCTGGTCCGGGATCCCATGGAGATCGTGGTGGTCCTCGACACCTCCGGCAGCATGGCCGGTGACCCGCTCGAGAAGGCACGAGAAGGTGCTCGGGGCTTCGTCGAGCAGCTTCCCGAGACCGTCAGGTTCGGCCTCGTCGCATTCGGCAGCGAACCCGAGACCTTGGCTCCGATCGGTGCGAGCCGGACGGAGATCGGGGAGCTCCTCTCGTCGCTGGTGGCCGAAGGTGAGACCGCCCTGTACGACGCCGTCGTGACCGCGGCGGCCGCCTTCAACCCGGAGGGTGACGCGCGACGCGTGATCGTCGTCCTTTCGGACGGGGCGGACACGGTGAGCGATGCCACCCTCGGCGAGGCGCTGGATGCCATCGGCGACCTGGACATCGACGTTCGCGCCGTCGCTCTCCAGACATCCGAGACTGATCATGCCGCGCTGGGCCAGCTCGCTTCCGGATCGGTGATCACCGCCGAAAGGACCGCCGACCTGGCCGCCGCCTACGAGGAGGTGGCCATCGAGCTGACCGGGCGGTTCCGGCTGTCGTTCCACACGTCGGCACGAGGCTCCTCGGAGATCTCCGTCTTCGTCCACACTCCTATCGGGGTGCTGTCGGCCTTCCAAACAGTGAGCCTGCCGTCCAGCTCACTCGGGGTGGTGCCGACCGAGCCGGCGCCCCCGGTCACCATCGTCCCGCCGCCGCCCAATCCGGCGGTGGCCGCTCCGGGGCTGCTCGGAGGCGGCTGGGCCCTGCCCGCAGGGATCTCCTTCGTGTTCGTCGGGCTGCTCCTGGTGTTGTGGATGAACTCGCTCGGCCGCTCTTCCGAAATAGATCAGGCGATCTTCCAGGAGCAGAGGAAGGCACGGAAGGGGCTTCTCTCCAGACTCGGCGTCGGGGCGACCGCCCTCGGGGACAAGGTGGCCAGCGGTCCGGCGAGGCGCGGCCTGGACCGGGACCTCGACCGGGCCGGTCTCGAGCTCCGTCCCGGTGAGTTCATCATCGTTCATGCCACTGCCGTCGTTGTGGGTGTGACCACCGGCCTCGTCCTTGGGGGGACGATCGGTGCAATCATCGTCGGAGCCATCGGAGTGGTGGCGCCGCGGATGGTGCTCAACACCCTCATCGTCCGGCGTCGGGTGGCCTTCGCCGATCAGCTGGAGGGAACCCTGCAGATCATCGCGGGGAGCCTGCGCGCCGGCTACGGCCTCGCCCAAGCGGTCTCCACGGTCGCCGCCGAGTCCCCCTCGCCGACTTCCGATGAGTTCGGCAGAGTGGTCGTCGAGAACAGGCTGGGAAGGTCGGTCGAGGAGGCAACACGCGCCATGTCCGAGCGCCTCGAGAACGAGGACCTGGAGTGGGTGGTAGAAGCCATCGAGATCCAGCACGAGGTGGGAGGGAACCTCGCCGAAGTGCTCGATACGGTCACGGGCACGATCCGCGACCGCAACAACATCCGCCGCCAGGTCAAGGCACTCAGCGCCGAGGGCCGAGTCTCGGCGATCATCCTGCTCGCTCTCCCGTTCGTGGTGTCGGCGCTGATCGCTCTGGTCACCCCCGATTACCTGACCGAGCTGTTCACCACCGTGATCGGAAGGGTGATGATCGGCGGCGCCGCGGTGATGATGCTGCTGGGCGCCATCTGGATCAAGAAGCTGGTAAAGGTGGAGTTCTGATGTTGCTCGGAGTACCCATCTACGTCGCCGCCGCCGCCGGCCTCGTCGTCGGCTCGCTGCCGCTCCTGGCATGGTCGCTGGCAGGTGTGCGCGTCAGGCGCACCCCGCTGCCGGAGAACGCCGCGGAGCTGCCGATCGATCAACGGCAGGCCCTGCTTCGCACCCGACCGCTCGACCGAATCATCCTGCCCACCATGAAGGCGCTGGGACGGGGCGTGCGACGGATCTCCCCAGCCGGATGGATCGAGGCGCTCGATCGGCGAGTTCGCATCGCCGGTTCCCCGGGTTTCTGGACCCTCGAGCGGGCCCTTGCCATGAAGATGGTGCTCGGGATCGTCGGCGTGATCGGCGGATTCCAGTGGGGTGGCGGCCTATTGTTCGGAAGCGCCATCACCGGCCTTCTCGTCGGCGGGTTCGGATACGTGCTTCCGGATCTTCTGCTGTGGTCGCGGGGCAAGGAGCGGCAGGAGATCATCCAGAGGGAGCTGCCCGACACGCTGGACCAGTTGACGATCTCCGTCGAGGCCGGACTTGGCTTCGACGCCGCCCTGACCCGCGTCGCCTCGACAGGTCAGGGACCCCTGGCCGAGGAGCTGCGCCGCCTCTTGGGCGAAGTGAAGGTGGGAGTCCCCCGCGGTGAAGCGCTCCGCCACCTGCTCGATCGCACCGACGTCCAGGAACTGCGCCACTTCGTGCTCGCTCTGCAGCAGGCCGAGGAGTACGGGCTTCCGGTGGCCCGCGTCCTGCGCATCCAATCGAGTGAGTTGCGGGTGAAGCGGCGCCAGCGGGCCGAGGAGCAGGCGATGAAGATCCCCGTCAAGATCGTCTTCCCCTTGGTGCTCTGCATCTTCCCTGCCCTGTTCGTCGTGCTGCTCGGGCCGGCCGTGATCCGGGTGATGCGAACCCTGTTCTGAGCGAAAGCGCCAAGCCCGGCGCGCGCCGCGCGGTAACCGCGGCGCGGAGGCTGGTTCCAAGGGTCGCGTTCTTGACTCTCCGGCTGATGGCTGATGGCCGATGGCGGCAAGCGAGGCACGCGGCAAACCGGGGAAAGCGGCAAGTGTCGCGCGATCGGCTTGGCGCCGGATGAGCGTTGATTCCGTCAGGGTCCGTTCGGTGGTTGACCCCTAGCCCCCCGGCGGTCACGATGGGCCGGTGACGAACATTCCCGACCCGCCCGCCTGGGCGGCTCCACACGTCGAGGCCTTTCTCTCCCGGCTCTTCGCCGAGCGGGGCCTGTCGGCCAACACCATCGCGGCGTATCGGCGCGA
>JAUYIV010000152.1 GCA_030688105.1 Actinomycetota bacterium
ACGCTACCCGTTACCCGTTATCCGTTGCCCGTGAAGACGCGACGGGTAACGGGCGACGGGCAACGGGCAACGTCACTCTATGTAGAGTCGCCTGACCCCCGGATCTAGGACGCGATCAACATGCTGTCGGTCTTCAGGAACATGTTCCGAATCCGGGACCTTCGGAACAAGATCCTGTTCACGCTCGGGATCTTCGCGGTCTACCGCCTCGGCGCCTCCATCCCGGTGCCCGGGGTCAATATCGACACCGTCCAGGCGATCGCCGATTCGGCCGAATCGTCGGGGATCGTCGGGCTCCTCAACCTCTTCAGCGGCGGCGGACTCGAGAGCTTCTCGGTCTTCGCCCTGGGGATCATGCCGTATATCACGGCCTCGATCATCATGCAGCTGCTCGCCGTGGTCATCCCGCGCCTGCAGAAGCTGCAGGAGGAGGGGGAGACGGGTCGCAAGGTGGTCACTCAATGGACCCGCTACGTGACCGTCGTCCTCGCCCTTCTCCAATCGACCGGGATCACCTTCCTCCTCCACAACGGGATCCTGATCCCGATCCCTCCGAACGCGGAGCCACTGATCTCCGACTACAGCGCCGGCCGGGTGCTCCTCATCGTCATCACGCTGACGGCGGGCACCGCGTTCATCATGTGGCTCGGGGAGTTGATCACCCAGCGCGGTGTCGGCAACGGCATGTCGCTGATCATCTTCGTGAGCATCGTGAGCCAGATCCCGGCCCAGTTCGCCGTCCTGTCGACGTCTGCCGGTGGCTACGCCAACGCCAAGTTCTGGGCCGTCGTCGCGATGTTCCTGGCGCTGACCGCCGGGATCATCTTCGTCGACCAGGGTCAGCGGCGGATACCCATCCAGTTCTCCAAGCGCATCCGCGGGCGGCGGATGCTGGGTGGTCAGAGCACGTACATCCCGCTCAAGGTCAACACCGCAGGCGTGATCCCGGTGATCTTTGCCTCGAGCGTCCTCTACTTCCCGGCGCTGGTGGCATCGTCGATCCCGACCGAGGGGATCTTCGGGCCGATTCGTCGCTTCATCGACACCAACCTGGTGACCGGCCAGTCCTGGTGGTACGTGATCCTGTTCGGGCTGCTGATCGTGTTCTTCACGTACTTCTATACCGCGATCCAGTTCGATCCGGCGCGCCAATCCGACATGATCCAGCGCCAGGGTGGCTTCATCCCGGGAATCCGGCCGGGTTCGCAAACGACCAGGTACCTGGAGCACATCTTGAGCCGGATCACCCTGCCGGGCTCTTTGTTCCTCGCCGGGGTGGCGGTGCTGCCGTCGATCGTGGCGATCTACTTCGACCTGGCGCTCGGGTTCTCCGGTATCTCCATCCTCATCGTCGTGGGCGTCGCCCTCGAGACGATGAAGCAGATCGAAAGTCAGCTGATGATGCGCAACTACGAGGGGTTCCTGACATGAGGCCTGCGGCCTCCTGTCGCCACCAGCCTCCAGCCTCCAGCCTCCAGCAACACGCGGCCGCAGCCGCACGCGCACTCGAGACGGTCCGTCGTATTGCGTATTTTGTATTGCGAATTGCGGTACCCGCTCATGGGTAGGAGGCTCCTCATCCTCGGCCCTCCGGGTGCCGGCAAAGGCACCCAAGCGCAGGTGTTGTGTCGAGCCCTGGGGATTCCTCACGTCTCCACGGGGGCGATGCTCCGTGAGCACGTCGAAGCGGGGACCGACCTCGGACGCCTGGCCAAGGAGGTCATGGACACCGGTGATCTGGTGTCCGACGCGATCGTCGTCGCCATGGTCGCGGAGCGCCTCGCGCGTGAGGACGCCTCCTGCGGCTGGTTGCTGGATGGCTTTCCCCGCAATGCGTCGCAGGCGCGTGCGCTCGACGAGATCCTCGGCGACCGCGGCATCGACAGCGTGGTGATGGTCGACGTACCCGAGGATGAGATTGTCGCCAGGGTGCTGGCGCGGGGACGGAGCGACGACACCGCCGAGACCACCCGCACGCGTCTCGCCGTGTACAGGGAGCAGACTGCTCCCCTTGTCGAGTTGTATGAACAGAGAGGGCTGGTCCGACGCGTGGACGGCGTCGGGGAGATTCCAGCGGTCCTGTGCCGGATCGTCGAGGTGCTCGCCGAGTGATCACGATCAAGAAGCCCGAGGACTTCGCCAGGATGCGTAGGGCGGGCCGGGTCGTCGCTCGCATCCTCGAGGCGCTTCGGGAGAAGTCGGCGCCCGGAGTCTCCTTGATCGAGCTCGATCGCCTCGCCGCCACGATCATCAAGGACGGAGGCTGCACGCCGAACTTCCTCAACTATCACGGCTTTCCGGCTCATACATGCCTCTCGGTGAACGAGGAGATCGTCCACGGCATACCGTCGGAGCGGACGTTGAAGGATGGAGACATCCTGTCCGTCGATGCGGGAGCGGTGTTCGAGGGCTGGCACGCCGACGCCGCCCTCACCTTCCCGATCGGCGAGGTGGCCGATGAGGCAGAAGAGCTGATCGCCGTCACCGAGAGGGCCATGTGGGTCGCCATCGAGATGTCGACGGTCGGCGCCCGGCTCGGGGACATCGGGCACGCCATCTCAGCGGTCGCCGATCTCAGTGGGTACGGCGTGGTGCGCAGCCACACCGGGCACGGTATCGGTCTGCAGATGCACGAAGACCCCCAGGTCCTCAATTACGGCCGACCGGGCAAGGGGATGCGCTTGCGCGACGGCATGGCGATATGCATCGAGCCGATGTTCAACCTCGGGACGCACGAGACCAGGACGCTGGACGACGGCTGGACGGTGGTGACCGCCGACGGCGCCCTCTCGGCCCACTGGGAGCACACCGTCGCGGTGACCCATGATGGCCCCGAGGTGCTGACGGTCCCCTGACCCAGCACATCTTCAGCGACGCCGTAGATTCGAGGCGATGTCGGACGCCCCGGACACGGACCATGCCACGAAGCTGGTTCTGGGAGAGCACCGCTGGCGAGTCCTCGGGGTTGCCTTTGCCGTCGGCCTGACATCGGCCTGGCTCGCCGAGCCCACCTTATTCGGAGGCGGGCCTGCCGGCATCGGCCTGGCACTGCTGCTGATTTCCCCCGTTCTCGTCGCCCTTCTGGGGGGTGTCGTCGTGAACTCGGGTCCCAGCCTTCATGCGGTCGGTCTCTTCGCAGCAGCCTTGGCGGTGCTTCCATGGGTTGCGGTGCGGTCGGCGCCCGCCCTGCTGGCCCTAGATCTGCTCGCCGCGGTCGGTCTGGTCGCCGTGGGTGTCTACCGCTACCGAGTCGATACGCCATCGATGAGCCTTTTCGACCACCTACGGGTGGTGTGCTGGGCGCCGATCGGAGTGCTCGTCGAGCCATTTCGATTCGTCAGGGACGACCTCGAAGGAACTGGCGCCTCGATCCGTCCGACGACTCGAGTCAGAGGAGTGGTCCGAGGGCTGGCGCTGGCCATCATTCCGGTCCTCGTCTTCGGAGCCCTTCTCGCCTCGGCCGACGCGGTGTTCTCGGACATCGTCGGGAGTGTCTTCAGGGTCGACTTGGGCGGGTTCTTCGAGATTGGCGGAGTGGCGCTCCTGGTGGGGTGGGTGGTGATCGGCCTACTCCGGTTTTCGCTCGGCCGATGGCCTCTGATCGAGATCCCGAGAGGGACCGGGTATCTGGGCACAACCGAGGTGGTGACCGTCCTGGGGACGCTGGCCGGCATGTTCGCGTTGTTCGTCGGCATCCAGTTCGCATACCTCTTTGGGGGAGCCGACACCATCCGGGGGACGAGGGGCCTCACCACAGCCGAGTACTACCGCCAGGGGTTCTTTCAATTGGTCGCGGTGGCTGCCCTGGTCACACTTCTAGTGCTGGTGCTCGACTGGTGGCATCGCACGCCCGAACGGACCCCGCATCGCGCGGTCGTGGTGCTCTTCGAGGCCTTGATCGGGCTCACCGCGGTGATGGTGGTAAGTGCTCTTGTCCGCCTGTACGTCTACGTCGACGCTTTCGGGATCAGCAGGCTGCGGGTCTACACGGCGGCGTTCGTGGTCTGGATCGCTGCGCTGCTGATCCTGCTCGCAGCCTCCGTTGCACGGGGGAGGAGAGATCGGTTTGCTCCAGGGGCGATCATCACAGCATTTGTGGTCGTGCTCACATTGAACGTGGTCAATCCGGATGCCCTGATTGCCCGGGTCAACATCGATCGTCACATCGATGACGGCGCGGAACTGGACATCGGCTATCTGGGAACGCTCTCCGAAGACGCCGTGCCGACGATCGTCGACCAGGCGTCCGGTCCGATGTGTGCCGAGCTGCTCGAGATCGCGATCGATATCGCCGGTGAGGACCAGCGAGGCGGATTCCGGACCTTCAACTGGTCCCGGTCCGGCGCCGACGCGGCCGTCTTCGGCGTCGATGTATCGGAGAGGTGCTGACCCGGGGTCACGACGGCGGTGCCTGTACCCGGCCGTCAGCCCCAGAAACACAGCGCGATCCATCCCTCCTCCGTAGTGAGACCTGTCCGAATCCTTGACGCCCAGTCGGCCGGAGCGTTCTTCGAGTCCCCGACGGCAGCCCGTCGCGGCGCCCGCCTCCGGGTCGTCGCTGTGACCTTCGGCCCTGATCGGTCCCCTCCCGACCGGGCAATGATGAGGTCGACCTCATAAAAGGCCTGCGATTACCCAGGCCAACCTTACGAGTTGTGGAGGCGGGGGTTGTTCGTCACCTTTGTCATCGGGCTGCGGGAGGGACTCGAGGCGGCGCTCATCGTCGGGATCATCGCCGGCTTCGTCGTGGTCCGGGGCGATCGAAGGGCATTACGACAGGTGTTCCTCGGCGTGGCGGCCGCGGTGCTGTTGAGCCTCGCTCTTGCACTCACGCTCCTGGCGATCAACCGCAGCCTTCCGTTTCGACAGCGGGAGATGATGGAGGGCGTGCTGGCGCTGGTGGCCGCCGCCGGGGTCGCATACATGATCGTCTGGATGCGCCGGAATGGGCGCCTTCTGCGATCCAACCTCGAGCTCCGGACCGCATCCGCCCTGGCGAAGTCGTCGGTGGTCGCTCTCGTCGTGATGGCATTTCTGGCGGTG
>JAUYIV010000156.1 GCA_030688105.1 Actinomycetota bacterium
GACCGCAGCGGCATCGAGATCCCGTTCCCCCAGCGCACCATTTGGATGAAGCAAGAGACGGAAACTCCGACACGAGGTGAGGCCATGGAGGAGCCGGAGTTCGAGTCGGGGGGGGAGCCCGCCGAAGGCTGAGGGTCGACCGGCCGTGGCCACGTCGGCGGGGGTGAGGCAGAATACCCCGCTCACCGCTAACCGCTGACCGCTGACCGTCAGACGTGCCGCGAGGGGCTCGGGCGCGTTCTGGCCGTTGGCGGTAGGCGGTCGGCCCCCTGAATGCATGAGCCTTGCTGGGGTGCAGGAAACCGCACTTTGCGCCATGCGGGGCTGAAAGCCGGGCGAATTAGGGACATTCGGCCTCTCGGCATCGGGGCCACACGGTGCGAGGTTGTGCTTGTGAATTATTTCACAAGCAGGTTCCGCCTGCTGCGGCTTCTCCTCCCGATCCCCTCGCTCCTCCTCACCCTGCTTGCACCTCGGGGTCGCCGATGAGCCGCGTCGACCTCGAGATCTCGCGACGCTCCTTCCTGAAGTCCGGCTTCGCCCTGGGCGGACTCTCCACGCTGCGAGGCAAGGGCGGCCTCTCGCGGTTTGCCGCCCGGGCACCCTGGTACCGGCAGGGCGAGATCAAGACGACCTACGGCGTCTGCGACATGTGTCCATGGAAATGCGGGATCGTGGTGCATAGCGTCGGCGGCGTCGCGAAGAAGATCGACGGCAACCCGCTCGACCCCAAAAGCCGGGGAATGCTGTGCGCCCGGGGCCAGGCGGGCATCTCCTTCGCCGAGGATCCCGACCGCCTACGTGCCCCGATGGTCCGCACCGGCGACCGCGGCCAGGGCCGGTTCCGCGAGGTCTCGTGGACAGAGGCGCTCGACGAGTCAGCCGCCCGGATCCTCGAGATTCGGGACCGCTACGGCGAGGAGTCGCTGGCGATCTTCGGGCACACCGGTGGCGAGTTCTGGTTCACCGACTACTTCGCCCAGGCCTGGGGCACTCCGAACGCCGCCAAGCCCTCGTCGTCGCTGTGCCTGAGCCCGCGCGACGAGGCCTCCATCCTGACCACTGGCTTCCCTGTCGGCGGCCACGAGCCCGTCGACTGGTCCGGGCTCGAGTGCCTGACCCTCATCGGCAGCCACATCGGCGAGGACGCCCGCAACACTCTCATGCAGGACTTCGCCGACGGACGGGCCCGGGGTATGCGGGCAATCGTCGTCGACCCGCGGTTCTCGAGCGTTGCCGCCAAGGCGGACGTCTGGCTCCCCATCAAGCCGGGGACCGACACCGCCCTCCTCCTGGCGTGGATGAACGTGATGATCGGCGAGGGCCTCTACGACGCCGACTTCGTCGACTCGTGGACGGAGGGCTTCGACCGCCTCGCTGCCCATGTCGCCGAGTTCTCGCCGGAATGGGCGGGGCCGATCACCGATCTCGACGCCTCCCAGATTCGTGACACCGCGCGGCTCATGGCCGAGCATCGGCCCCGGTCGGTGATCATGCCGGGCCGGCACGTCACCTGGTATGGCAACGACACCCAGCGGATGCGCGCTGTCTTGTCGATCAATGCCCTGCTCGGCGCCTACGGCCGCGAGGGCGGCCTCTACTTCAACAAAGAGCCCTACATCGAGGCGTATCCGCATCCGCCCTTCGCCGTGACGGGGAGCTCGGGCGGGTGCTCGGCCGAGCCCGGGGAGACGTCGAGCGAGCTGCCACTCGGCCCCACCGGCAAGGCCCGGGCCGACGGCGCCCGGAAGACATTCCTCCGGGGACCCACCGCCCTCCAGGAGCTGATCGCCCCCATGATCAGCGGCGACCCATACCCGATCAAGGGCCTCATCGTCTATGGCACCAACCTCCTCAACTCGGTGCCGAACCCCGAGCGGACGAAGCAGGCCCTCCGCGAGCTCGACTTCGTGCTGGCGATCGACGTGCTCCCCCAGGAGCATGTGGCCTGGGCGGACGTCGTGCTCCCGGAGGCCTCGTGCCTGGAGCGATACGACGAGCTATCGGTGATGTCGCACAAGACGCCCTTCATCGCGCTGCGGGAGCCGGCGATCGAGCCGATGTACGACACGAAGCCCGGGTGGTGGATGGCACGGGAGCTGGGGATCCGCGTCGGCCTCGACGCCTTCTTCCGCTGGGAGTCCATCGAGGAGTACCTCGACAAGCGCCTGCTCTCGATCTCGTCGAGCATCGAGAAGCTACGCGCCGCCGGCGGCGTGATCGTCCAGCAGGGCAAGCCCTACCTCTCCGACTTCGAAGGGGAGTCCCCGTTCCCGACGCCCTCGGGCAAGATCGAGCTCTACTCGGCGGCCCTCGCCGAGGCCGGGCTCGACCCGCTCCCGGTCTACGAGCCGGTCGAGGAGCCCCCGGCGGGGTACTACCGGTTGCTCTACGGCCGGCATCCGGTGCACACATTCGCCAAGACCCAGAACACCCCGGTGCTCAACGAGCTGTATCCCGAGAACGAGCTGTGGGTCAATGCCGCCTCCGCCCGAGAAGGGGGCTGGTCGGACGGCGACTACGCCTGGCTCGAGAACCAGGACGGAGCGCGCAGCGGCCCCATCCGAATCAAGGCGACCGAGCGCATCCGCCCCGACGCGGTGTTCATGGTGCACGGGTTCGGGCAGGACGCCCCCGGCCTCCGCCGCGCCAACCGCCGCGGGGCGAGCGACACCAAGCTCCAGACCCGTTACCGGCTCGACCCGGTGAGCGGTGGCGCCGGGATGCGGAACAACTTCGTTCGGCTCCTGAGTGAGGTATGAGGTGACCGAGCACGCCTTCCTCCTCGACCTCGGTAGGTGCATCGGATGCCAGGCCTGCGTCGTCGCCTGCAAGGTGGGCAACGACCTGGGCAGCGGGCAGCAGTACATCCACATCACCGAGCAGACCCGGGGGACCTTCCCGGACCTTCAGGGCGGCTTCAAGAACCTCCGTTGCTTCCACTGCGCCGACGCGGCCTGTGTCGCCGTCTGCCCGACCGGCGCTCTCTTCAAGGAAGGGGGGCTGACCCGACTCGACCGTTCCGCCTGCAGTGGCTGCGGCTACTGCGTCGTCGCCTGCCCCTACGGCATCCCTGAGATGCACGACGGGCGGGCGGGTAAGTGTGACGGCTGCGCCGGGGCCGTCGCCGCCGGCGGAGAGCCGTGGTGCGTGCAGACCTGCCCCAGCCAGGCCCTGGAGTACGGGGAGCGGTCCGAGATCGAGGCCGAGGCCGGGCGGCGGGTGAGCGCGCTCCGCAGCCTGCATCCCAATGCCTCCATCTACGGGGAGACCCAGGCCGGCGGGCTCGGGCTGCTCGTGGTCTCGCCCGACGTCCCCGAACGTCTCGATCTGCCGATGAGCCCGGCCCCGCCGCCATCGGTCGACCTCTGGCAGAAGGTCGTCCAGCCGGGCACGCTCGCCGTCACCGCGGCGACGATCGCCGCCGCCGGGGTCGGCGCGGTGATCGCCCGGAGGAGGCACCTCGGCGAAGTGCAGCAGCTGGAGGCCGCGGCCCGCGGCGGGGAGTCCGACGATGCCGAGCAAGAGCACCTGATCCTCCGCTATCGGCCCTCGCAGCGGCGGGTCCACGTCCTCCTCGCCTCGTCTTTTCTGGTGCTGTTGCTCACCGGCCTCTTCCTCCTGTGGGGCCCGCTGGGATTCTTGGCGGCCGGCGGAATCTCGCGCTGGCTCCACCGAATCGGCGCCGTCGTCTACATGGCGGTGCCCGTGGTCTACCTCGTGAGGGACCGCGAGGGAGCCAAGCAGCTGCTCGTCGAGTCCTTCACCTATGACCGAGACGACTTCGAGTGGTTGAGACGCATTGGCCGCTACCTGGGTGGCCGAAGCCTCGACATGCCACCGCAAGGGAGGCTCAATGCGGGCCAGAAACTGCACCACGCCGCCGTGATCGTCGTGTCCGCAGGCATCATGCTCTCCGGGCTCGGCCTGTGGTTCCTGAAGGCCGCTCTGGGCCCTACCGGCGTCGCCTGGGTGGCGATGGTGCACGACGGGGGTGCGTTGGTGCTGACCCTGCTCCTGGTCGGCCACCTCTACTTCACCTTCGCCTACAGGGCGTTGTCGGGAATGACCACCGGGTACGTGCCGAGGACCGAGGCCCGGATCGAGCACGCCAAGTGGGTCGACGAGTTGGAGGGGAAAGAAGCGGCCGAGGCGCGCGCCGAGGCCGGTAAGTGAAAAGACGCCGGGGGTCTTCTCCGGCATGGAGACAGAAATGAACTACAACATTCTCCGCCCGAAGACATTCATCGGGCTGGTGCTCGCCCTCGCCCTCGTGGCGG
>JAUYIV010000173.1 GCA_030688105.1 Actinomycetota bacterium
CCTGAACCAACGCCACCTCGGTGACCCCGAAGCAGGCCGTCGTCCTCGTGGGCGGGCGCGGCACCCGCATGTGGCCGTTGAGCGCCGAGAGACCCAAGGGCCTCCTTCCGTTGGCCGGGGAGCCCTTCATCGACTAGCAGGTCGCCGGCCTCGCCGACGCCGGGGTTCGACAGGTCTTCCTCGCTGTGGACACGGACCATCTCGAGGCCTGGCGCGAGTACGCCGCCGCCGTCGTGGGCGTCTCGGTCCGACTGTCCGTAGAGCGGTTCCCGCTCGACACCGCAGGGCCGGTGCGCGCCCTGCTCGACGATCTCGACGACACGTTCTTCGTCCTCAACGGAGATGTCGTGGTGCGCACCGACCTCGGTCGCCTCGCCGGGTCTGCTCCCGATGGGGCCGCGGCGACCCTGGCCCTGGTCGAGGTGGATGACCCCAGCGCCTACGGCGTTGTGGTGACCGACGACCGGGGAATGGTGAAGCGCTTCGTCGAGAAGCCCCGGCGTGACCAGGCGCCGGCGAGGACGGTGAACGCCGGGATCTACCTGATGCGGCGAGAGGCCCTGTCCGCCTATGGGCCGGGTCCGTTGTCGTTCGAGCAGGTGGTGTTCCCCGATCTCGTGGAGCAAGGACGCCTGGCGGGAGTCATCGTCGAGGCCGCCTGGATCGACATCGGCACCCCGTCGCTCTACCTCGACACTCACGCCCAGGTGCTCACAGAGCGGGGCACCCCCCACGTGGTGCCCGAAGGTGTCTATGCCGCGGGTGCCTGGGCATGGATCGCCGCCGATGCAAACGTCGCTCCGGGTGCCCGAGTATCGGAGTCCGTCGTCCTCGGCGGCGCGATCGTCGAAGACGGAGCCCTGGTTCACCGCGCCATCGTCGGCTGGGACGCCCGGATCGGCGGCGGGGCCGTCGTGACCGGCGAGACCCTTGTCGGACCGCGCGCCGTGGTCGGGCCAGGGTGCGAGCTGGATCACGGGATGCGGGTCGCCGGTGACGCCGTGCTGTCCGAGCGAGCAGTGACCTTTCGGCCGCCGGAGTGACCAGGCACGCCAATCCACCCCCGTACCCTCTGAGGAGAACATGAGCAGGAAAGCAATCGTCACCGGCGGCGCCGGCTTCATCGGGAGCAATCTCGTGGAGCTCCTCGTCGACCGCGAGTGGGAGGTGCTCGTCGTCGACGACCTGTCTTCGGGGCACGTGGATCATCTCACCGGAGCGCGGCGCCGGGGGATCGCCAACATCCACGTCACCGGGATCGGCGAACCCGAGGTCGCCGATGTGGTCGAGCGGTTCGCCCCCGATGTGATCTTCCACCTGGCGGCGCAGTCGAAAGTCCGCCCCTCGGTGGAGGACCCTGTCCACGACGCTCACGTGAACGTGTTGGGCACGGTCAACCTCCTCGAGGCGGCCCGGCGCGCCGGAACTCGCAAGGTGTGCTTCGCATCGTCGGGAGGGGCGATCTACGGCGGCGACGTCAAGCTCCCCGCCAAGGAGACGGCGGCCAAGTCACCCGAATCACCGTACGGGATCTCGAAGAAGATCGTCGAGGACTACTTCCGCTGGTATTCGGAGGTGTACGGCGTCGAGTACACGCTGCTGGCTCTCGCCAACGTCTACGGGCCCCGCCAGGACCCCAGCCTCGAAGGTGGAGTCACCGCGATCTTCTCCCTGGCGATGCTCGAGGGTCGGCGCCCGGCGATCTTCGGGGACGGGACCCAGACCCGCGACTTCGTGTATGTCGAGGATGTTTGCGACGCCTTCCTTCGCGCCGCCGACACCGCCGACGGGATGCTGCTGAACATCGGGAGCGGGGTCGAGACGTCCATCCTCCACCTCTACGAGGTGCTCGCCGAGATCACCGGGTATCCCACCAAGCCCGAGTTCGCCCCTGCCAAGCCGGGGGACGTCCATCGGTCCGTGGTCGACCCGTCACGAGCCAAGAAGGAGCTGGGCTGGGAGGCGTGGACCGCTCTCGAAGAGGGGCTGGCGAGGACCGTGGAATGGTATCGGAGCGCGGGGTGACGCGATGGGCGATGCGCGATGCGCGATGCGTCACGTGATGGTTCGGGCGCGTCGCGCATTGCTCATCGCGCATTGCGCTTTGGTCACTCCTCCTCCAGCGTTCGCGGAAAGTCTTCCCTGAGCAGCCGCGACAGCGCGCGGTCGGCGAGGATTCGGCCCCCGGTCTGGCATTCGGCGCAGTAGTTGGTCTCGTTGGAGGCGTAGACGATCCGCTGCACCGGCTTGCCGCATACCGGGCAGGGCTGCCCGAACTTGCCGTGGACGGCCATCTCGTCGCGGAATGCGGTCACCTTCTCCGGGAATCCCTCGCCGGCCTCGATGCGCAGTCGATCGACCCACTCGCCGAGCACCTCCCGTGAGGCCGCGTGCAGCCGGGCGATCTCGTCGTCGGCGAGCCGGTCGGTGCGCACCACCGGAGAGACCTTGGCCCGGTGCATGATCTCGTCGGCGTAGGCCCCGCCGATCCCTGAGAAGAGCTTGGCGTCGGTGAGTGACCGCTTGAGGGTGTGCCGCTCCCGGCGCAGGGCGTCGGTGAAGTCCTCGAGGGAGGCATCGAACGGCTCGACGCCCCCGCGGTCGTGGTCGGCCAGGCGCTCCTCGCCGCGGACGAGGTGGATGCTGGCGCGCTTCTTGGTGCCCTCCTCGGTGAGGAGGAGGGTGGCGGTGTTGAAGTCGAAGGCGGCCAGGCCGCGCCTCTTGGGGATGGCCGTCCCCGGCTCCCGCATCCGCAGCCGCCCGGCGACCATCAGATGGACCACCACGAACAGGTCGTCCTCCAACTCGAACACGAGACGCTTGCCGATCCGGCGGAACCCGGTGACCCGCTTCCCCTCGACCGCCGAGATCGGCGGATCGAAGGTTCGCAGCACCCAGGGGCTGGCAAGCCGGATCCGCTCCAGCGTGGCGCCCCCCACCAGCGCCTCCAGCCGCTCGAGATAGACGACGACGTCCGGAAGCTCAGGCATCCGCAGAGTCAAGCAGGGGCCTCGCTCCGCTCGGCGCGATTCGCGATTCGCAATTCGCGATTCGACAGAGACCGCCAGCGCCCTCGATCAGAGTTGAACCGTTCCGTCGTATTGCGTATTGCGTATTGCGTATTGCGAATTGCGGCGAAGCAGCGAGGCCCCCCAGTAAGCGCCAAACACCCTCGAACGCGTTATACCCCCCGGATGGAACGGGAAGGCCGG
>JAUYIV010000175.1 GCA_030688105.1 Actinomycetota bacterium
TGCCGCTGGCGATGGCGGCGGCGGCATCGAGTTGCCAGCGGGCCTCACCGAGCCGGTCGGCGAGGTCCTCGAGCGCCCGCAGGTCGGTGGCGGCGCCATAGGCGTCCTCCGCCTCGGTGTACGTGGCGCTCGCCTGGCGGAGATACGTGTCGTCCTGGGACGTGGTCGAGGCGGACACCAGGTCGGTGATCTCGAGCAGGATGTTCGCCATCGCATCGAGCTGCGACCGGATCTCGGTTCGGGCGGTGTCCACCTGCCGGGCGTGGGAGGCCGCACTCGACTTCTTGCCCCGCCGGATGGCGAACCAGACGAGCAGCACGAGCCCGCCGACGATCGCCAGGAGAATGAAGATGCCCGAGCCGCCCCCCGATGCCGGCTCGTCATCCCCTCTCCCCGAAGTCGGCAGCAGGCTTCCCACCGCGGCGTCGACGTAGGCCTCGTCACCCTGGCCGACCGGAGCCGAGCCGGCAGCCTCGGCTCCCCGGTCGAGTGCCCGGTCGATGGCCGTCTGGTCGACCTCGGTGCTCACCATGCCCTCGCCGGTCGCAGACAGCACCAGCACCGTCCCGCCGCCGATGCGGTCGAGCACCGCCTCGGCAAAGGTCACGGCACCGCCCGAGGGGTCGGCGTCGAGCAGAACGACCCCGAACCGGAGGCCGCCGTTGCGGGCCCGGGCCACGTCCTCGGAGATGGCGGACGGGTCGGCGCTCAACCCCTCCTCGATGTAGTAGCCGCGGTCCCGAACCTCGGCCGAAACCTCGTCGGCGGTCTGGGCAAAGGCGGGGAATGCGGGGAGGAGGCCGAGCAGGAGGACGAGGAGGATGGTGCGCTTCACGCCGGAAAGGCTACCCGCTGCCCGCTACCCGCTCAGACCCTCGGTTTCGAAGCCGGCAGCCGCTCTTGCCGGCAGCCGGAAGCGGGCCGAGCGAAAGCGAGGTACCGGCCTCTTGCCGGCAGCGGGCAGCGGGCAGCCGGTAGCCACATGTCTTGCCGGCAGCCGGAAGCGGGCAGCCGATTGTCTTGCCGGCAGCGGGTAGCGGGTCGCGGTAGCCCGCCGAGCGAAGCAAGGCCTCTTGCCGGCAGCCGGTAGCCACATGTCTTGCCGGCAGCGGGTAGCGGGTAGCGGGCCGAGCGAAGCGAGGCCCTATCTTCCGAGCACCGCCCTCAGGAAGAACCAGAGGTTGGCGGGTCGCTCTGCCATTCGGCGCGTCAGATACGGATACCAGGCATCCCCGTACGGGACGTAGACCCGCAGCGGGTGGCCGTCGGCGACGAGCGCCCTCTGCAACGACTTCCGGATGCCATAGAGCATCTGGATCTCCCACGGCTGGTCCCTCGGCTCCGCCAGCTCGATCGCCACCGCGATCCTGGCATCGTCGTGGGTGGCGATCGCCGGCTTGGCGTCGGGCTGTGCCATCAGCGCGGCGCACAGGTCGTCGAAGGCGGCATCGACCTCCTTGCGAGATAGGAACGCGATCTCTGCGGGCTCGTCGTACGCCCCCTTACACAGGCGAATGTGCCCGGCAAGGGGGGCCACCCGGGCGAGGTCTTCGGGCGTCCTCCGCAGGTACGCCTGCAGCGCCACCCCGAGGTTTCCATGGGCCTTCTGCGCCAGCTCGTAGATGTCGAGCGTCGCCGCGGTGTGGGCGCTGTCCTCCATATCGATGGTGACCGTGAGCCCCGACTCGTGGGCGCGCCGGGCGAGAGCATCGAGTGAGCGGACACAGAGATCGTCGTCGAGGCCCATGCCGAGCTGCGTGAGCTTCACCGAGATGTTGGCGTCGAGGCCCTCGGCGGCTATCCGGTCGAGGCATGCCAGATAGTCGTCGCGCGCCGCCTCGGCCGAGGTGAGGTCGGTGACGTGCTCGCCGAGGTGGTCGAGAGACACCGGCACCCCTGCTTCGCCGAGCCGGTGCGCCGCCGCCACCGCATCGTCGAGCGACTCCCCGGCGACGAACCGCAACGCCACCCTGCGGCCGACCCGGGTCTTGGTGAACAGCCATCGCACCCAGCGCCACCGGGTGATGGCGAGCACGATGCGGACCACGAATCCCCTCACACGCCCTCCGGAGAGGCCGCTCGCTCCCCCATCTCCCGGGATCGTCGCGCCGCCGCCCGAACCGCATCCTCGACGAGAGCGCGGAAGCCCCGCTCCTCGAGGACATGGACCGCGGCTGCGGTGGTCCCCCCCGGGCTGGTGACCTGGGCGCGCAGCCGGGCCGGGCTCAGCTCCGACGCGGCGAGCAGCATCCCGGCGCCGCGCAGCGTTTGCTCGACAAGCTTCTCGGCGGCGTGCCAAGGGAGGCCCTCCCGGATCGCCGCCTCGACCAGGGCCTCGGCGAGCAGGAACACGTAGGCCGGCCCCGTACCCGACACCGCGGTCACCGCATCGAGGAGGGACTCGTCGAGGACGATGGTGTCGCCCACCGCCTCGAGAACCTCCTGGGCGCGCTCGATCGCCTCCATGGTGGCGTGGGAACCGCCGGCGAGCGCGGTGACCGCCTCGGCGATCTGGGCGGGGGTGTTGGGCATCGCCCGAACCACCGGAACCTCGCCGAGGGCCTGCTCGAACACCGTGGTGGGCACCCCGGCGGCGAGGGAGATCACCACCTGATCGGGCCGGATGGCGCCGGCCACCTGGCCGAGGAGCCCGCCGACGTCGCCCGGCTTGACCGCCACCACGACGACGTCCCGGCCCTCGACCGCCTCGACCGGGTCGAGGATGCAGATCACTCCGGTCATCGCCTCGACCTCGCGACGCCGTTCTTCGCGCCGTGCCACCAGGACGAGGTCATCGGCCGGCCAGCCGGCGGCGAGAAGGCCGGAGGCCAGTGCCTCGCCGATGGCGCCGGCGCCGAGGATGGCGACGGTGGGACGCGTCTCCATGAGCGTGGAGTGTACGGATGGGTCGAACGGCTACCGGCTACCCGCTGCCCGCTGCCCGCTACCCGCTACCGGCTTCCGGCAACGGGTAGCCGGGGCGGGTTGCCGCGCCACTGGGCCGCCGCCGGCCCATGGCTCTGCCTATGCCCGAGGAGGCGCTTAGCTGGGCGCTTCGACCGAACGCTTTCCACTCAGCGAGAGGGGTTCCACAGTGAGCGCGACCTATGCAGCCCGACTCGCAGTCG
>JAUYIV010000177.1 GCA_030688105.1 Actinomycetota bacterium
TCCGAGGATGCGTGCCCGGAGCCTCCCATCGGCGGTGGACAGGTCGCTGTCACCCGAGACGTTGGCGAGGGCGATTCCGTGCCGGTCGGCGAGATCGACAAAGGCTTCGAGTTCGGCGGGACGGCGGGTGAGCCGGTCCAAGTCGACGCAGATCACCGCGTCACGGCGTCCGGCTTCGAGGTCGCCCAGCATCCGCTCATACCCAGGGCGGGCCTTACCGTTATAGGCGGAGGTCGACCCGTCGACATACACCTCGGCGACTGGCCATCCCTTCGACTCGGCGAGCTTGCGGCACAGCGCCTCCTGGCGGGCCACGCCGAGCCCTTCACCGCTCCGGTCGAGGGATATGCGGGCGTAGATCGCCGCAGCCTCCGGGGTTGCCGTCCTGGTCGCCACCATCGCCTCCCTGATTCGGACACCAGGAAGACTACCCGCTGGACGGTGCAACAATCAATTACTTAGATGGCTCTGCCTGCTCTGCGCCCGTCACCACACCATGATCCACGAAGGCACCATCCAACTCCCCAACGGGATCCTCACCAAGATCGGCCGAGTACCCGCCCGGGAATGACGTGGTGGGAGGGTTCCGCGAGAGACATCAGAGGTCCGCCGCTTGCCGCGCGCCCCTTTCCGCTGCCACCCGCTTCGGCTCGATGGTGGACCCCACGACGAGGCCGGCGGCGAGCAGCACCAGGTTCTTGATCACGAACTCTCCCTCCACGGTCAGCTTCAGGGGATTGCCGTCCTGGAAGGCGACCTCGGGCAGGGTCACGAACACCAGGGCGGTCCCGATCATCTGGGCGACGAAGGCGAGAAGCACCCAACGCAGCAGCCACCCTCCGATGAGACCGACTCCGATCAGGATCTCGGCGACTCCGAGGGCGGGCACGAACCAGTCGGGATCGACCCAGTAGACGGTCGAGGCCACGAGGTCGAAGACCGGCGTCACCCCGAAGACCTTCAAGGCGCCGAACCACACGAAGACCAGGCCGAGCACCACCCGCAATATCCGCGGGCTCCAGCTCCTCAGCCACGGCACGAGGACCGCGTCGATGCGAGCGATCAGGGAAGTCATGGGCCGCAGTATCGCGCTCCCGCCGGGAGCCACCGCCGAGGTCGCCGAAAGGTTGGTAAGGCTCCTTTAACTCGATTGAACGGCTGACTTGACAAACCAGGCTTGACCCTTAGATTGCGAGGCCATGGACAGGCACCGAAACCCGCTGCGGCTCATGCTCTTGTTCCTGGCCTTTGCGCTGGCAGCCGCGTCGTGCTCCGACGACGACGCCGGGGGCACGCTCACCATCTATTCGGGGCGCAACGAGGAGCTGGTCGGATCGCTCATCGATCAATTCGAGACCGAGACCGGGATCGCGGTGGAGGTCCGCTACGCCTCGAGCACCGACCTGGCGGCCACCCTCCGCGAGGAGGGCACCAACAGCCCCGCCGACGTGTTCTTTGCCCAGGACCCCGCTTCCCTCGGGGCGGTTGCCGAGGCGGGCCTGTTCCGCACGCTTCCCGGTGACCTGCTCGAGCTGGTGCCCGCGCAATTTTCCGACCGCGACGGCTTGTGGATCGGGGTGAGCGGTCGGTCGCGCGTCGTCGTCTACGACTCGACCCGGATCTCCCCATCCGACCTCCCCGACTCGGTGGATGGATTCACCGACCCGACATGGCAGGGGCGCATCGCCATCGCCCCCTCGAACGGCTCGTTCCTGGCGTTCGTCGCGGCCATGATCCTCGAACGAGGCGAAGACGCCACCCGCGACTGGCTGGAGGGCATCGCCGCCAATGATCCCCAGACCTTCTCGGGGAACTCTCCGATCGTTGCCGCGGTGAACGATGGCACAGTGGATGTTGGACTGGTCAATCACTACTACCTCCTCGGGCTCCGCGCCGAGGTCGGCGAGACCAATGCCGCCAACCACTTCTTCGCCACCGCGGGGCCCGGGTCACTCGTCATGCCGGCAGGAGTGGGCATCCTGGCGACGACGGACCACGGTGCCGAGGCGGAGCGGTTCGTCGAGTTCCTGCTCAGCCCGACCGCGCAGCAGTACTTCGTGACCGAGACCTTCGAATACCCGGTGATCGAGGGAGTCGAGCCCGACCCGATCCTGCCGCCACTGGCATCACTGGCCCAGCCCGACATCGACCTGTCCGACCTGGCCACGGCACTCGACCGCGCCACCGATCTGGTCGCCGAGGCCGGGCTGCTATGACGTCGGCTCCGGCCGACCCCTCGCTCGCCGGTCCGACCCCGCTCGACACCCGGCGCCCCCGTCCTCGGACGCGGGCGCCGTGGTGGCTCTGGGTGCCGGCGCTCATCGCACTCGTCCCCACCGTGGTGCCGTTCGGATTCCTCATCGGACGGGTGATCGGCGAGGGCACTGCGGCCGCACGGATCGTGCTCTCCGCCAACACGGCGTACCTCGTGTGGAACACGTCCTGGCTCATCGCCCTGGTCGTGGCCACGACGGCGATCATCGGAGTAGGCGCCGCGTGGCTCACGGAGCGCACCGATCTGCCGGGAAGGCGCATCTGGCGGGTGGTGGTGGCGCTGCCCCTCGTGATCCCGTCCTACGTCGTCGCGCTGGCGCTGCTCTCCGCAACCGGGCCCCGCGGCCTGCTCGAGCAGACCCTGGGGGTCGCGGTGCCATCGGTGGTCGGGTTGACCGGCGCATGGCTCGCCCTGACCGTCGCCACCTACCCGTTCGTCTACCTGACGACCGCGACCGCGCTGCGGCGAATGGACCCGGCCCACGAAGAGGCTGCACGCGGGCTGCGAGCGAGCCCGTGGAGGGTCTTTCGGACCATCGTCGTGCCGCAACTACGACCGTCCCTGGGAGCCGGCCTCCTCCTCGTCGCGCTCTACTCGCTCTCCGACTTCGGAGCCGTCTCACTGATGCGCTTCGACTCGTTCACCCGCGTCGTCTACGCCCAATACGCCGGGCGCCTCGATCGAACCCCCGCCGCGGTGCTCGCCGCGCTCCTCGTCCTGCTCGCCCTCGTGGTCGTTTGGGCCGAACGTGCCACCCGGGGCAGGGCGGCCTACCACTGGCGGTCGATGCCCCGCCCGGCGCGCATCGCCCGTCTGACCGGTGGCAACCGGATCGCAGCGTTGGCGTCACTCACCGCCCTGGCGCTCGTGGCCCTGGGTGCTCCGATCGGGACGCTCCTGGGGTGGCTCGGCCGCGGCACCGGCTCCGGCCGCCCCTTCCCGTGGGGCGCCGTTGCCGGGTCCGTGGCCGGATCCGCGCTCGCGGCCGGGCTGGTCGCCCTTCTTGCCCTGCCCACCGCGGTGCTGGTGACGCGTCACGCCTCCCGTCGGACGGCCTGGGTCGAACGGATCGCCTATACGGTGTTCGCCCTCCCCCACATCACCGTCGGTCTCGCCGTCGTCTTCTTCTCCGCCCGATACCTCGGCGGGCTCTATCAGAGCCTCATAGTGCTCGTGCTCGTCTACGCCTCCATCTTCTTCGCCCAAGCTCTCGGCGCGGCTCGATCGTCACTGCTGCAGGTGAGCCCCTCGGTGGAGGAGGCATCCCGGAGCCTTGGGGCCGGCCCGATCAGCACGATGCTCAGGGTGACCGCCCCGATGGTCCGGCGCGGCCTCGTGTCGGGAAGCCTCCTGGTCTTCCTGACCACGATGAAGGAACTGCCGGTGACGCTCCTGCTCCGGCCCACCGGGTTCGACACGCTGGCGGTTGGCATCTGGTCGTCTGCGGACTCGGTGCTCTTCTCGCGGGCGGCCGGCCCGGCGTTACTGTTGATCGCGGTCTCCGCCGTTCCGATGTACCTGCTCGCAACGAGAGAACGATGACCGACGCAATCGCCTGCCGCCATCTTTCGAAGAGCTACTCCGGAGTCGTTGCGCTCGACGACTTCTCGCTGAGGGCACCCGAGGGAGAGGTCACGGGATTGGTCGGCCCGTCGGGCTCCGGCAAGACGACCGCTCTCCGGTTGATCGCCGGATTCGAGCGGCCGGATCACGGCTCGGTCGAGGTCGCCGGCGAGACGGTGGTCGACGAGTCCACCTTCGTGCCGCCCGAGCAGCGGAGCGTCGGGATGGTCTTTCAGGACTTCGCCCTGTTCCCTCACATGGCGGTCGGAGCGAACGTCGCCTACGGGCTGCCCAAGGGGGCAGGACGCGGCGGGCGAGTCGCCGACGTCCTCGCCATGGTCGGGCTCGCCGGGATGGAGAAGCGGATGCCCCACGAGCTGTCCGGCGGCGAACAGCAGCGAGTCGCCCTGGCCAGGGCGCTGGCGCCCTCGCCCGCGGTCGAGCTGCTCGACGAGCCGTTCTCGAACCTCGACGCTCCCCAGCGGGAGCGGGTGCGCCGCGAGGTGCGCGGCATCCTCATCGAGGCCCGGGCGACGGCGATCTTCGTCACCCACGACCAGGAGGAGGCGCTGGCGGTGAGCGATGTGCTCGCGGTCATGCGAGACGGCCGGGTGTTGCAGACCGCGGCGCCCCACGACCTCTATCGGAAGCCAGCCGACCGCTGGGTGGCCCGATTCCTCGGGGAAGGCGAGTTCGTCGCCGGGACCGTGACCGGAGGCATCGTGGACACGCCGTTGGGCAGGTTCCCGGTCGACACTCCCCTCACGGGTCCCGTCGAGGTGTTGATCCGTCCCGAGCACGTCAGGCTCACCGAGGACGCCGGCGGTGCCGCCCTGGTGGTGGAGCGCGAGTTCTACGGGCACGACCAGCTGGTGACCCTCCACATCGACGGCGGCCGCCGCCTTCTGGCCAGGGCGGGACCGGACACGATCTTCAGCCCGGGAGATCACGCGCGGTTCGAGATCACCGAGGTGGTGGTGTTCGAGGCAGCCTCCAGCCCCCAGCCTCCAGCCCCCAGCCAGACGGGCTGAGGCGACAGACTGCTGCCGGCTCGACCAGGGCAGGTCGCCCGACGGGGCCGGGCGCGATCCCCACTCCCGCTGCGGCTCAAGCTTCGGCCGCAGAAGCCTTCCTCTGCTCCCACGCCGCAAGCACCGCCGCACCGAGGCCGACCAGCAGTGCCGCCAGGTAGAGGAGCGCGGCCAGCAGGGGGAGCAGCCACATGGCGCCCCGCCAGAGGATCGTGCCGAC
>JAUYIV010000188.1 GCA_030688105.1 Actinomycetota bacterium
CGTCAGCACTGACCACCACCGGAGCAGTCCCGCCCGGCGTTCTTGAGAAGTTACGGTAGAAGGCGATGACGATGTAGGGGTGCTCGATGGACCAGCGGCTGACATTGGCACCGTTTCGCGCGCCGCGGGTCGTGTCCACCACGTCATGGCTCAAGGCACACCCCCTTGATCGTGAGCCCGCTGCACATGGGAACGACATGGTCTCCGGTCAGGTCCCTGGCCACCTCCACGGCGCCCCGCAGGCTGGCCTCGCGGCGCGCCGAGAAGTGGACGACGTAATCGTGCCGTCCAGCCGCGTGGAACACGGCCCGGATCTCCCCCGGGACCTGAAATACCCCGTGCCCGGTCTCGTCTCCCAGGAACTGAACATGGGCCATCCGCCCCGACCGGTTGACGAAGGTGACGCGCTGGCCCGTGGTGGTCGCCAGCAGCGGCGGTCGAAGCGCCGTTGCCTCGATGACAACCTCGCCCGCGGCCTCCGCCGCGGATGCTCCCACGGCGCCCAGCAGCCCCAATTGTCCCACGAGGAGGGCGCGGCCGAGCAGGATCGGCACCGGCCTCATGGCTGTTCGGGACCCAGGACGGCCCGGAGGAACAGCGTCTCGCCACCCCGATGGACGGTCAGGAGGACCGGGGTCCCCACCCTGCGACGCCACAGCGCCTCGTGGAGCTGGTGCACGTCCTTGACCGCATCACCCTCGACGCCGGTGATAACGTCGCCGGGCTGGATACCCGCCACATCGGCCGGCCCTCCTAACTCCGCCTTCACCACCATGGCCCCGCGCTCCACGGGGAGGCGGTTGGCGCGGGCGCGCTGCGGCGTCAGGCTCATCGCGTCGACTCCAATGGAGGGGCGCACCACTCGCCCCCCCTCGATCAGCTGCCGCAGCACGGGCTTCGCCGTGTTGGCGGAGATCGCAAAGCCGATTCCATGGGCCGAGGGGATGACGGCCGTGTTGATGCCGACCACCTCGCCCGCCAGGTTCACCAGCGGCCCGCCGGAGTTGCCGGGATTGATGGCGGCATCGGTCTGGATGAGGTTGTGGAGCCTGGGCAGCCCCGGCTCCTCCATGGAACGCCCCAGAGCGCTCACGACGCCGATGGTCACGGTCGGTCCCCCCTCGATCCACAGCGGGCTGCCGATCGCGACCAGGGTCTCGCCGACACGGAGCCTGGCCGAGTCTCCCAGTTCCGCCACCGGCAGGCGCGCCCCCTTGATCTGCAGCACGGCGAGATCGTTGAGGCGATCGGCGCCGACCAGCCTCCCCGGGAAACTCCGCTCGTCGGGGAGGGTCACGGTGATCTCCTCGGCACCCTCCACCACGTGGCTGTTCGTCAGGATGTAGCCGCGCCGGTCGACGATGATCCCGGACCCGAGCCCGCGGCTCGTCACCGGCTCACCCCCCTCGGTCTCCTCGACCTGCCGCGTCGTGATGCTCACGACCGCGGGCAGGATGCGCGCCACCACCGCCGGAACAACGCCAGGCCGGCCTCCGACGTGACTCCGGGCCTCGCCGGGGGATCCCGGAGCGCCCACGAGGGCAACCGCCAGGGCACCGGCCAAGACCGCGCGGTACCTCCGCAAGTTCTTCGACATGTCTCCTCCGCGAGGCAGGCGGAGAGCGCCTGCGTCGTGTATGGACTCCTCGTAAGCGAGCACGCGACTCCTGCGCGCACCCGTACGGCCAGGGGCAAAAGGGATCGACTAGGAGACTGTGGCGAACTTCGGGGGGGGGTCCAGCAGGTGGAGCGTGACGGGGCGAAACAGCGACAGCGGCTCAGCCGGCAGAGCGCCGACGTTGGTGAAGTAGGGCAGGATCACGAAGAAGCTCACCAGGAAGAACCCGGAGCACACGTCCGGCGACATGCCGGCATGATGGGTGCCGGTGCTGGCGACCTGGAAGAGGCAGAGGCTCAGGGCCAGGGCAACAAGGACCATGGCGATCGGAAGCGAACGCCCTGCCCAACTCGCCATCGAGGATCGTCTGGTCATATCAAGTTCCGGCGTAGACTCCAGCAAGTACCATACCACGGGGAAGGTTGGTCCCGCCCGGGCTCAACTCGCTGAAATCCGGGCCTCGCATCACTGGCCCGGCCGTCGACTGACAATCGGAAGCTATCCGGGTGAGGCAATTGCGCCCCACGTCCGCCCCACGGCCTGCTCGCAGGTCCTCCCCCTGTCCGGGCGGAGGGCTTCCCCGCCCCTTCGGCCTCGACCCTGGGCTGCCGCTTTGTCAAGGGCGTTCCCGGAGACTGACATCTTGTCCTCCGGTCCAAGCCCTGACCAATCTCGGAGCGCACCCCGGACGGCCGCAGGGTTACCGTGGGCTGCGCCGCTGTCGAGGGGGATGATGAGCCGCGCCAGCGCTCGCACCCGCAGGCCCGGGTCCAGAGCGCGTCGGCCTCCGCGGAGTCCCGGGTCGGGACGTTGTTGTCGTTCACTCAGCCCCCGCCCAGGGCGTCATCTCGACCAGATGGTCCTCCACACCGCGAACCCCCGGCACAGTATTGGCCGCCACCCGCAACGCGTCGCGTTCCTCTTCCGAGCTCACCACGCCCCAGAAGTGGACCATCCCGTCGGTGACGATGACCGTGAGGTACGTGGGAGCCCACGGCTCCGTTCGGAGCGTCTGCAACAGTCGCTCGCGGATCGCCCGGTCGTCCGTGGAGGGAGACACCCCCGGCTGGGCTGGTCGGCTCGCGAGCCCCCGCAGCAGGTCTGCGCGGCTGACGATGCCCACCAGCTTGTCGTTTCTCAGGACGGGGACTCGTTTGATGTGGCGCTCCTCCAGGAGCCGGGCGATCGTGCCGACGGGCGTGTCTTCGGTCACCGTGACAACGTTGCCGGACATGACATCCGCCGCCCGCACTCCGTGCGCCTTGGCATAGTCGCGGGCGAGATCCTCCGACCCGGCCACCAGCGTGAGCCACCACGACCGATGCCGCTCGGTGCCGGTCTCCGGCCGGCGCATCAAGTCCCCCTCGCTGACGATCCCCACGACTCGATTCTCCGCATCCACCACCGGGACCGCGCTGACGTGACGCTTCAAAAGGAGCTGCGCGATCTCCCGCACGCGCGCGTCCGGCGTGACCGTAACCACGTTGGTCGTCATGATGTCCTTCGCGAGCATCGTTGCCTCCCTCGCCTCAGTGCCGTCCCCCGGGCGTGGACGCCACCCGCCCCGCTCCGGTGAGGAGGTCC
>JAUYIV010000194.1 GCA_030688105.1 Actinomycetota bacterium
CCCGCGTCGCAGTCTCGAATCCCTCCCACCCGGTGCGTCCCGGCTCATTGACGTGGACCTGGGTGTCGACGAGCGCCGGGGTGATCGCCCGGTCCCTGTGATCGATGACCGGGGCATCGCCGTCCTCGTCGTGGGGCAGGATCGCGGCGAACCGTTCGCCCTCGATGAGGATCGTCGCGGGAATGAGGTCGTCGCCGATGAGGACGCGGGTGCTGCGGACGGCAGAGCGCGCAGGCGATTCGGGCATCAGGGGGACGCTATCAAGGGTCAAGCGACAGGTGCCGAGTCCACGCGTCGCGTTGACCTGCCGCTACTCCCCGATGTCTTCGTTCCACAGCTCGGGGTACTCGGCGATGAACTCCTCCATGAGCGCGACGCAGCGGGCGTCATCGACGACCACCACCTCGACTCTCCGCGAACGGACATGGTCCTCCGGTCCGCGGAAGGTTCGGTTCTCGCCGACGACGATCCGGGGTATCCCGTAGAGGAGGGCCGCCCCGCTGCACATTTCGCACGGCGACAGGGTGCTGTAGAGCGTCGCCCGACGGTAGGTCGACGCCGGGAGGCGCCCGGCCCGCTCGATGGCGTCCATCTCGGCGTGGAGGATGGCGCTGCCCTCCTGGACCCTTCGGTTGTGCCCCCGGCCGACGATCTCACCGTCGACGACCAGCACCGATCCGATCGGGATACCACCCTCGTCGCGCCCGCGTTCGGCCTCCTCGACGGCTTCATCGAGAAAACGCGAATCGTCGGTCACAGCAAGAGTCTCGCAGCCAGTCAAGAGTCAAGAGTCGAGAGTCGAGAGTCAAGACGTGCTTCTTGGTTCTTGATTCTTGGTTCTTGGTTCTTACGGCAACGGGCAACTGGCAACGGGCAACCCTCACAGCGGTGACGCGTACGCCCCGGGGTCCTGGTCGGCTTCGTCCTGGGCGCGCCGCACCAGGTCCATGTACTTCGAGGCACCGAGGATTTGCCGGTCGAGCAGCGCACCGAGATGCTCGACCGTGTATGCGGTGGCTTCCTCGAGGTGCACGTCGATGTCGGCGGCTTCCTTGACGTACATCAGCCGTGTCCAGTACGAGTTCACCACCACCGTGAGGAAGGATTGGACGACGCTGTTTCGTTCTAGCGCCGCCAGCGGGCGCATGTACAGGAGAATGGCGAACAGCAGCACCGACATCGCCGCGACGGCGGCGACGAGTCCGGCATGGGCCCAGTCGTACCCGGCCTCGGGCACATCGGTGGCGATCCTGATGGCGGCGGTCATCGCGCCGAGGGCGATCATGAAGACGACGAGGAAGAGCCACTTCATGGTGGTGAAGGCGAATCGCTGGCTGCGGGCGGCGCGGAGGAACTCCTCCTGGTTCGCCTGGAGGATCGACCGGGCGAGCGCCTCCATCCCCTCGGGCCCGCCGGTCACGGCGCGCAAGGGCTCGATGTCGGCAGGCTGCGGTGCGTCGGTCCTCGCCATGAGTCGACCCTTCCGTATGGGCGACCTTCGCCGCCTGGGCCGGAATCTAGTGACCCCTCAGTGCTGCGAAGACAACTCGTCTGCGAGCGTCTGGAGCCGCGTCGAGCGGTCGACGCGCCAGGGAGGTTCGGCCGGGCCATCCAGGCGGCGGAGCTCAGTCGGGAGTGCATCGATCGCCGCGATCGCAGAGTCCCTGATCGAGGCGAGGGCGGGTGACGTTCTGGTTCGCCGTCCGCCGGCGACGACCTGCGTGAGGAGCGGGCGGCCTTCGATCGGCTCGTCCTCGAGCGCGATGACGTCTCCGTCGCCCTTGCGGAACACCTGCTTGATGCCCGGGAGGTTCGCTTTGCCCGGCGATGTCTTCATCACCGGGCCTGCGGAGTCGTGCACGAGCTTGTAGATGACGTCGAGGCTGGGCGCATCGGAGCTCGTCATCATGCTGGTGCCGACCCCGAAGCCGTCGATCGGGGCCCCGGCGGCCAGCAGCTCGGTGATCCGGTGTTCGTCGAGGCCACCCGAGGCGAGGATTCGGATCGCCGCGAGGCCGGCCGTGTCGAGCACATGTCGCACCTCGCGGGCGAGCGCGGCCAGGTCCCCGGAGTCGAGCCGCACCGCCGAGACCGTGATCCCTTCCTCACCCAGCCGAGGGGCGATCTCGGCCACGATCCGTGCGCCCTCGACCGTGTCGTAGGTGTCGATCAGTAGCACCGCATCGTTCGGAAACGCCCTGGCGAAAGCGTCGAAGGCGGCTCGTTCGTCGTCGTGGGCCAGCACGTAGGAGTGGGCCATGGTTCCCGCCACGGGAATCCCGTAATGGAAGCCGGCGGCGACCAGCGAGGTCGCTGAGGCGCCGGCGATGTAGGCGGCCCGGGCCCCTTTCAAGGCGGCATCGGCGCCATGGCTTCGGCGGGCGCCGAAGTCGACGAAGTCATGCCCGGCCGCGGCGATGTGGACCCTCGCCGCCTTCGAGGCGATGAGAGTCTGGAGCCCGACCGCGTTGAGGAGGAACGTCTCGAGGATCTGGGCCTGGATCAGCGGCGCGGTCACACGGAGAATGGGCTCTGCTGCGAAGACGACGGTGGCTTCGGGCACCGCCCACACGTCGCCTTCGAACCGGAGGTCGCGGAGGTGATCCAGGAACCCGGTCGAGAACCGGTCGAGGGTTTCGAGGTAGGCGATCGCTCTCTCATCGAACCGGAGATCCTCCAGGAAGTCGAGGGCGTCCTCGAGCCCGGCTGCGAGCAGAAAGTTCCGCTCGGCGGCGAGGTGCCTGACCCACAACTCGAACGTGGCCGGCTCGGTCATCCCCTCGCGGAAGTACGCGTCGGCCATGGTGAGCTCGTACAGATCCGTCACGAGAACCGCCGAAGGCCCCGAGATCCATTTCAACGGACGGTCACACCGGCCTCTCGCATTGCCGCGGTCGCCGCCTCGCCGTCTCCTGGTGCGAGGTCGACTGCTCGCATCCCATCGGCGAGCACGATGGTCTCGTACCCGAGCCGTGCGGCGTCGAGGGCGGTTTCCTTCACGCAGTAGTCCGTCGCCACGCCGACGATCACGACCCGCTGGACGCCGCGATCGGCCAGCAGTCGGTGGAGGCGAGTCGGCGTCGTCGCGTCGGGGTCCGTCGGGTCCCTGACGGAGAACCCGCTGTATCCGTCTTCACCCCCGGTTCCCTTGCGGACGATTGGGGCGTCATCGACGACCAACAGGGTGGGGTGGAACTCCGCGCCCCACGACTCGCCGATGCAATGCAAGGGCCACAGTCCCCCGTCCTTCTCGAAATGCGGTGTGGAGAACGGATGCCAGTCTTGCGTGTACACCACCACCGAACCCGCGCTCTCGGCCTCGGCGATCCGTTCGTTGACGAAGGGGATGATCGCCTCGGCTCCCGCCACCTCCAGGGTGCCGCTGGGGTCGACGAAGTCGTTCTGCATGTCCACGACGAGGAGAGCGGTCTTGCCGTCGAAGGTCATCGGATGACCCCGTTGATCCGCGCCGCGGTCTCGGCGAGCCGGCCCTTGGCATCGGCGTCGATCGGCGGAAAGGGCACGTCGCCGAGAGTGTTCGTCGGGATCAGGTGGATGTGGGCGTGGGGCACCTCGTACCCCACGACCAGCACCACCACCCTGGCGCAGTGCGTCACCGCCTTGAGGGCGGTCGAGACGCGCTGCGCCGCCGCCCAGACCGCCTCGTAGTCCTCCTCGGGGAGATCGAACAGATAGTCGACCTCGCGTTTTGGCACGACCAGGGTGTGCCCCTCCTGCCGCGGGTTGACGTCGAGGAAGGCGAACGTGCGCTCATCCTCGTACACCTTGTGGGAGGGAATCTCCCCGGAGATGATCTTGGAGAAGATCGTGGACATGGAGAAAGGGTACGCGCCTTCGGGGGGCTCAGGTGATCGACAATCGCTGCGGACTGCCGCTACTCGATCTGGGTTCCGATCCCCAGCTTCGCCGCCTCTGCGAGCGCGGCTGCGCCTGCCGCCACGTCCTGGCTGGCGATTCCCACCGATTTGAAGAGAGTGATGTCGTCGAGGGCCCTCTGGCGGACCCGACCGGCGAGGAGGTCGGCGATCGTGCCCTCCGGGCGAACTCCGGCCCGGAGGATGTCGCCGGCTTCGGCGGCTGCCGCCTCGACGTCGTCGATGAAGACTCGTGCCGAGCGGACCACCGCGGGCGGGATCTCACACATCTCGGGGGTGAACGCCCCGATGGCATTCACATGCGTCCCCGGTCGCACCGCCGCCGGGTCGAACAACGGCTCGCGGCTCGGCGTCGCCGTCGTCACGACATCGGCGGCTTCGACCGCCTTCGACGGATCCCGTGCCACCTCGCCGCCGACGCGGGCAGCCAGGGCGGCGGCATGCGCCGGGTCCCGAGACCAGACGAGCACGCCGAGAATGGGGCGCACCTCCTTGACCGCCATCACCTGGTCGAACGCCATCGCGCCCGCCCCGAGCATCGCCATCGTCCGCGTGTCGGGCCGGGCGAGCAGCCGTGTGGCCAGGCCCGCCCCGGCGGCGGTCCGAATCGCGGTCAGCGTCGGCCCGTCCACCAGTCCGGCGCACCTCCCCTGTGCGTCGAAGACGGCGACGATCCCGAAGGGCCGTCCGGGCACGGTGGAGACCACCTTGACGCCGGTGGTGCCCGCCACCCTGCCCGGCATGAACAGCGAGGCGCCGAGCCGGATCCGGACCGGAGTCTCTCGGTCCTCTCCGAACGCGGTTTCCATCGCGGTGATCGCCGCCGACATCGACAGCGCGTGGCGCGTGGTGGCGGCGTCGAGGAAGAGCACTTGCCGAAGTTACCCGTAGCCCGATGCCAGTCGAGCTTCTCCCCCGAGTGGGAGTCCCCGAGGCTTCCGTGG
Organism: Actinomycetota bacterium; assembly: GCA_030688105.1. GTDB lineage: Bacteria > Actinomycetota > Acidimicrobiia > Spongiisociales > UBA11373 > JAUYIV01. The sequence goes on from JAUYIV010000194.1 coordinate 4,841, forward strand.
GTTCTGCCGGTCTGCGGTGAGCGGTGAGGGGTCGGCTCTATTCTCTCCCCGTGCCCTCACTCCCCGAACCGATCCGCCATGTCCGCTTCCGCCACTTTCGCGGTGAGGACGACTACCCCGGCATGGTCGGGGTGCTCGATGCCACCAAGCGCGCCGACGGCATCGACCGGTCCGACACCGTCGAAGGGATGCGCAACTACTACTCGAACCTCACCAACTGCGATCCCCTCACCGACATCTTGATCGCCGAGACCGACGAGGGGATCGCCGGCTACTCGCGCGTGACCTGGTGGATCGAAGAGGCCACGAATGTGAAGGCCCTTCTGCATGTCGGGTGGGTGATCCCCGAGGTAAGGGGCATCGGCGTCGGGACGGCGATGCTCCGCTGGTGCGAGGGTCGGCTCCGTGAGATGGTGGCCGACAAGCCGCATGATGGCCCGACGACGCTCCAATCGTTCTACGACGAGGGGGAGACCGCCCGGAGGGCGGTTCTCGAGGCCGAGGGATATTCACCGACCGAGACCTATGCCGAGATGACCCGGTCGCTCTCCGAGCCGATTCCCGACCTCCCACTTCCCGAGGGCATCGAGATCCGGCCAATGACCGCCGCCGACGCGCCCGTCGTCTGGGCCGCCGACAAGGAGGCGTTCCGCGATCATGTCGGGTACAGCGAGCCGAGCGAAGCGGATTACCGCGAGTTCATTGGATCTCCGAACTTCGATCCATCGCTCTGGAAGGTCGCCTTCGATGGCGACACCATCGCCGGGCAGGTGCTCAACTACGTCGACCGGCACGGAAACGAAGAGTTCGGCCGGCAGCGCGGCTACACCGAGAGCATCTCGGTGCAACGTCCGTGGCGCGGCAAGGGGGTCGCCCGATCCCTCATCGCAGAGAGCATGCGCATGTTCCGCGAGATGGGGATGACCGAGGTCGCTCTTGGCGTCCACACGACGAACCCGACCGGCGCCTTCCGCCTGTACGAAGGCTTGGGGTACCGGGTGGTGAGCCGGAGTCATGAGGTGAGAAAGCCGTTCGGAATGAGCCGTTACCCGTTTCCCGTTACCGGTTACCCGGAGGAGCAGACTTCACGCGCAACGGGCAACGGGCAACGGGTGACGGGTGACGGGTGACGGGTGAATCCCGCCTCGCGCCGGCTACCCACCCAACACGACAGGTGCCCACATCGGATACCCCGTCGGAGTGTCGGCTCCGAGGAGTGACTGCTCGGACCCGTCCGAGCGCATCAACCAGATCTGGGTGATGCCATGGCGGGTCGACTGGAACGCGATGTACTCACCGTCCCTCGACCATGCCGGGTACTCGTCGGCGGCCGGATGGTTCGTGAGCGGAGTCTGTTCCGATCCGTCGACGCTCATCACCCAGATGTCGAAGTTGCCCGCCCGGTCCGTCGTGAAGAGGATCTGGGCGCCGTCCGGCGACCACTGCGGATCACCGTCGAAGGCCGGGTCGTTCGTGAGGCGGCGCGCGTCCGACCCGTCGACGTTCATCACGTAGATGTCGCTGTTGCCGCCTGCTCTCCTACGGAATGCGATCCGGGTGCCGTCGGGCGACCAGGTCGGTGAGGAATCCCGATCGGGATGAATGGTGAGGCGGGTGAGCAGCCCGCCGGCGCCGAAGTCGATCGTGTAGATGTCGAACTCGCCACCCTCGCGGTCGGAGATGAACGCGACCACGGTGCCCACCGGTCCGATCACCGGCCGATCCTCTTCGCCGGGCCCCTCGAGGAGGGGGAGGATCCCACGACCGTCGAGCGCGGCGACGTAGAGGTCGCCGTCGTTCTCGGGGCCGCTGCCTTCGGGCTTCGCGGCGAAGGCCACACTGCTCCCATCGGGGGCCCACGACGGCTGCGATCTCAGGACGTGCGGAAAGTCACCTCGAGTGAGGTCGGCCGTGAGCGCGCCGGTGGCGCCGTCCATCAGCCGCAGATCGAGAACTCCGTCCTTCTCATAGAGGACGGCGAGGGTTTCACCGTCGGCAGTCAGCGCATCGCTTGCGGCGGTGCCGACGAGCGGCGCTTCGGAGTACAGCGCGCACACCGCTTGGTGGGCGCCGTCATTCCAGTCGTCGTCGTCCGGCCACACGACGAATGCGGCAAGGAAGGTCGAGGGGAGAGGCCGTCCGAGGAACTCCTGGTAGGCATCGTCGCAGGCATCGGCGGCGGCTTCGCTGACGGCCTCCTCGCCGGGAAACGAATTCCCTGCACCGGGGAGGTCGACGAGCGCTGCGATTTCGTTGTCATGGGGGCCGTCGCAGGGCACTACCGCGGGCGGCGAGACGAAGTCGAATTCCCCGCTGCGGAAGACGTTGTCGAAGCACATGCCCGCCTCGAGGCCGTCGAACCAGCTCGGGTTGCCGGGGAGGGTCGTCGGCGCAGCAGCAAGAGTCGGCGAGGCGGAGGTGGTTGATGACCCGGCCCCTCCACCACACGCAGCGGCGGCCAGCATCGAGGCAACGAGTGCGGCGGCCTTGCGAATGGCGGACTCCTTTTCGGTCGCCGGGAGGCTAATGCTCCGGGGCGCGTCGCCTCCTCGACCCGGCGGATCGGGCGGGTACGCTCGTCTCATGGATGCCGCCTCACTCGAGGCCCGGGCCCGCCAGGTCCTCGACCGGGTCGTGTACGAGTACTTCGCCGGCGGCGCCGACGACGAGTCGACCCTCCGCGACAACGAGGCTGCTTGGGGACGCATCAGGCTGTTGCCTCGGGTGTTACGAGACGTCTCGTCGGTGTCGACGGCGGGCGATCTGCTCGGCGTGTCGATCGCCGCGCCGATCCTGGTGGCGCCGATGGCCTTCCAACGCTTGGCGCATCCAGATGGCGAACGAGCCGTGGCGCGCGCCGCCGCGCGCAGCGGCATTCCGATGGTGGTCTCGACGATGTCCACGGTCACCCTCGAAGACGTCGCCGCGGCCGCCCCGGATTCGGTGAGGTGGTTCCAGTTCTACGTTCATCGCGATCGCGACCTCAGTCGGAGGCTGCTCGAGAGGGCGGAGGCCTCGGGTTGCGCCGCGGTCGTCCTCACCGTCGATGCCCCGGTCATCGGACGGAGGCGGAAGGACGAGGCGAATCGATTCGCACTTCCGCCGGGAATGACCATTGCCAACCTCGACGCCTCATTGCAGAGCCATACCGGCTCGGCGCTCTCCGAATACGGGGCCTTCGAGCCGTCGCTCACTCCGGACCTCCTGGAATGGATCGGCACCGTCACCGGCCTCCCCCTGTTCGTCAAGGGGGTGCTCCGCGCCGACGACGCCGATCTCGTCGCCGACGCGGGCGTCGCGGGGATCATCGTCAGCAACCATGGCGGGCGTCAGCTCGACGGGGCGATCGCCACCGCCGATGCATTGCCGGCGATCGCCGAGGCGGTGCGAGGCCGGGTGCCGCTGCTCGTGGACGGCGGCATCAGGGGCGGTGTGGACATCGTGCGGGCGCTGGCTCTCGGCGCCTCGGCGGTGCTGGTTGGGCGGCCTTTCCTCTGGGGATTGGCCGTCGCGGGCGAGGCTGGGGTCGAAGCCGTCTTCACCGAGCTGCGCGACGAGCTCGCCCGGGCGATGGCGCTGTGCGGCGTCGGGGTGATCGGGGAGATCGACCGCTCGCTAATCAAGACGAGTGAGTGAAGGCATGGATCTTGGCTCTTGGTTCCGCGCCCACACGAAGGGGTGCCGATTGCGGTACCTTTGACATTCCAGAATGCCGCGGGTTCCGTCCGGCCCGCATCAGTCGCACGGGAGGGTGTGCCCATGGAGGACATCGACTTTTCGCCGGTGCAGCACAAGACCTGGGCCGAGCTCTACCGACGGCAGCTGCCGAAGATTCGCAAGCATGCCTGCGCCGAATACGTCGAGGGCTTCGACCTCCTCCAGCTGCCTGCCGACGAGATCCCCAATCTCGACCTCCTCAACTCGAGGATCACCCCGGCCACCGAATGGACCATCGTTCGTACCGACACGCGGTACACCGACAGCGACGAGTGGTACCGCTACTTCGACCGCAAAGAGTTCCTGATCACCAACTACATGCGGTCATGGGAGGAGCTCGACTGGACTCCCGAGCCCGACATGTTTCACGACATCTTCGGCCACCTGCCCTTCTTCATGCTCCCCGAGTACGCCGAGCTACAGGAGATGTTTGCGCCCGCCTACCTCGCCTCCGAGACTCAGGAAGAGAAGGAGAACATCAAGCGTCTCGCCTGGTACTCCACCGAGTTCGGGATGAAGCGAGAGGACGGCGAGCTCAAGGTGTTCGGCACCGGGCTCATGTCGGGCGGCGACGAGTTCACTCGGGCGGCCGAGGGCAAGATGTCCTACCACGACTTCAGCATCGAGAACGTCGTCGGCCACGACAAGGTGATGTACGAGCAACACAACGACTTGTACGTCATCGAGTCGGTCGACGCCCTCAAGGCAGAGCTCGCGCGGTACTTCGACCCTATCTTGGAGCGTGCCGGGCGCTGAGGCTTCGTCGATGAGCGCAACCCACGACGTCTTCAACCAGCCGCCGCTCCTCCGTGGCGGCAACGCGTATCTGGCGAATCGTGCTCTCGTCGAGGCCGTCGAGCGCGAGGGCGCGCAATGGGCCTCCGCCGAGATGATCCACCTTGGTGCGCTGGCGGGGTCCGACGACGCGAGTGAATGGGGCCGCACTGCCGAGGCCAATCGCCCGGTGCTGCAAAGCCATGACCGGTTCGGGGCACGGATCGATCGCGTCGAATATCACCCCTCCTATCACCGGCTCATGGAGACCGCGATCGGCAATGGTCTCGCCGCCGCACCCTGGGCGGACGAGCGGTCCGGCGCCCACGTCGTCCGATGCGCCAAGACGATCGTGTGGGCCCCGGTGGACTACGGCCACATGTGCCCGCTGTCGATGAGCTACTCCGTGGTGGCCGCTCTCCGCGCCGCGCCTGACGTCGCCGGAGCCTGGCTTCCGGACCTGACCGGACGCGAGTACGACGGGCGTGATCTCCCGGCCTCGGAGAAGTCCGGCCTCACCGCCGGCATGGCGATGACCGAAAAGCAAGGCGGCTCGGACGTGCGGGCCAACACGACGCGGGCCGTGCCGTCGGATCAGGCCGCAGGCGAGTACATGCTGACCGGCCACAAGTGGTTCTGCTCGGCCCCGATGTCGGACGTGTTCCTCGTGCTCGCTCAGGCGCCCGGCGGCCTCACGTGCTTCTTGATGCCGAGGTGGAGGCCGGACGGGACGCGCAACGGGATCTCGCTGATGCGGCTCAAGGACAAGCTCGGGGACAGGTCTAACGCATCAGCGGAGATCGAACTCGAAGAGGCCCTGGCCTGGCGGGTCGGCGACGAGGGCCGGGGAGTGGCGACGATCCTCGAGATGGTCAACCGCACCCGGCTGGATTGTGCGCTCGGCGCCGCCGCGCAGATGCGGCACGGCGTCGTGGAGGCGGTCCACCACACCCGCCATCGCGCCGCGTTCGGCAAGGCATTGGCCGAGCAGCCCCTGATGAGGCGGGTCCTCGTGGATCTGGCTGTCGAGTCCGAGGCGGCGACCGCGGCCGCCATGCGGCTCGCCGGGGCATACGACCGGGACGAGACCGACTTCGCCCGTCTGGCCACCCCCATCGTCAAGTACTGGCTGACCAAGAGGGTTCCCGGGCACGCCGCCGAGGCGCTCGAGTGTCTCGGCGGCAACGGGTTCGTCGAAGAGTCCGGCATGCCCCGGCTGTTCCGCCAGAGCCCGCTCAACGGGATCTGGGAGGGGTCGGGCAACGTGATCTGCCTCGACGTGCTCCGGGCGGCACGCCGGAGCCCAGAGGCCGTCGAGGCGTTCTTCGCCGAGCTCGACGCGGCCTCCGGCGCCGATCTCCGCTTCGACGCCGCGGTCGATGCCCTCCGCGAGTCCTTCGTCGAATTGGACGAGTCGGGGGCGCGCCGTCTGGCCGAACAGGCGGCGATCACCCTCGAGGCTTCGCTGCTGTTGCGGCATGCCCCAGCGCCGGTGGCCGACGCCTTCATTGGGTCCCGAATCGCCGATCCCAGCCTGGCGTACGGGGCCCAGGCGGTCGAGGTGGCCGTCGATTCGGTGCTGGAGAGGGTGCTGCCCTAGCGGCGACCTTCGGTCGCCTCCCGCCTCCCGCCTCCCGCCTCCCGCCTCCCGCGAGAACCCGCGGCTGGAGGAGGCCGGGGTCGACCGCGCCCACGGCCCACGGCCCACAGGCCAGAACGCGTCATGGACCGTACGGCGCGTTCTGGCGGTCAGCGGTCAGCGGTTGGCCGTCGGCAGTTGGCGGTCGGGCTACAGCCCCCTGAACGCCCCCGCATGCTTGCGGGGGACCCGCGCCTTCACCCTGGTGCCCCCTGGCTCGTGGTCCTCGGAGAGCACTTCGCCGACGCGATGAATCAGGTCGACGAGGTCGCCGCGGTCGAAGGGGATGAGCACCTCGACGTCGATGCGGTCCGCCGACAGCGCGGCGTCGAGCGACTCCAGCAGCAGGTCGATCCCGGTCCCGGTGGTCGCGGCCACCGGCACGGCTCCGGGATGGCGGGCGAGCAGCCGTTCGACGGCAACCGGCGAGGCGACATCCACCTTGTTGAGGACCATCAGCTCAGAGATCTCATGGGCCTCGAGGTCCTGGAGCGTCGACCGGACCGCCGTGATCTGGCGCTCGGGATCGTCGGCGGCGGCATCCACGACGTGGACCAGGAGATCACTGCCCACCGTCTCCTCCAGGGTGGAGTGGAAGGCGTCGACGAGGGAATGCGGCAAGTCACGGACGAAGCCGACGGTGTCGGAGATGACGATCTCCCGTCCGGTCGGCAGTTCCAGGCGGCGGACGGTGGCGTCGAGCGTCGAGAAGAGCCGGTCCTCGACGAGCACACCCGCACCGGTGAGCCGGTTGAGCAGGCTCGACTTCCCGGCGTTCGTGTACCCGACCAGGGCCACGGACGGCATCTCGGATCGCCGGCGCGCCTTTCGCTGCGTCGCCCGCACGATCTCGAGCTCCTCCAACTCGCGGTCGAGTTGCGAGATGCGCCTGAGCACTCGCCGCCGGTCGGTCTCGAGCCTCGTCTCGCCGGGCCCCCGGGTGCCGATGCCACCTCCGAGGCGGCTCATCTCGATCCCCTTGCCGCGCAGCCTGGGCAGCCGGTAATGGAGCATTGCCAGCTCGACCTGGGCGCGGCCGGCGCGACTGGTGGCGTGCAGGGCGAAGATGTCGAGGATGAGAGCCACCCGGTCGACGACATCGGTGCCGAAGACCTCCTGGAGGTTGCGCTGCTGCACCGGCGTCAGCTCGCCATCGACGACGACGAGATCGATGTCGAGCGCCCGCCCGACTGCGGCGAGCTCGTCCGCCTTGCCC
>JAUYIV010000209.1 GCA_030688105.1 Actinomycetota bacterium
GCTCTTCGGCTGACGCCTCATCGCAGTGTCGCCTGGGTCCCTACCCAGCCGACCGGATCTGCGGCCTATTCGGCCGCATCTCCTGGGCCTTTCTCAGCAGCAGCGGGTACCCGACGAGAGCGATGACCGCGAACAGAAACCATTGCCCGGCATACCCGAGATGCGGACCGAGACCGATCCCCGGTGGCTCGGCTGCAATCGGCCACGGTTCTGGGACGGGAGCGGGGGCAAGGATCAGATAGTCCGACCGCAACGAATAGGGGGCGAACGCCTGCTGGATCTCCGGGTCGATTCGACGCACGACCTCGGGTTGTTGGTCGGGAACGGACGAGCCCTCCTCGGCGGGCCAGAGCACGCCGGCGGCTTTCACCATTCCGGGCGGAGGCTCCGGGGGATCGGTGTCGAGGGGGATCCACCCGCGGTCGACCAGCAGCGCGAGTCCGTCGTCCGTCACCATCGGGGTCAGCACGTGATATCCGGATACGCCGGCACGGGATCGGAGCACCAGCATCTGCAGGCTCCCATCGTATTCCCCGACCGCGACCACCCGGCGGAACGAGCCCTCCGGAGCGTCACCGAGCTCCACCGCGGGCAGGGCCTGACCCTCGGCGACGGCATCGCGCAGGTCGGACTTCTCGGCATGCCGGTCGAGTTGCCAGATCCCCAGCCGGACGAACCCGGCGATGGCGATGAGCGCCAGCAGATGCCCGACGATCCAGCGGGGTCGGAGAAGGGGGTGCACAGGTCGATGGTATGGCGGGCGTGAGGTCAAGGGTCCCGAGGGGTTCCCTGACATGCGAACTCTCGATCCCGGCTGACTGGCTTGGTGGCTTCGCGGGCGACTTATCTTCTGGGTTCGACCGCCGAAGCTGCATTCGAAGGATCAACCGTGTGAGTTCTCCTGGTTTCGTTGTACGTTGCCGCCAGGCAGGGTTCACCGGCAAGCTTGTGTAAGCGCCATGCGCCTGACCCCACTTTTCGTGGCCGAGGGCGTCCCATTCGGCCTCAATACCTTGCTCCAGCCCACCGCCGGACGTCCGGCGCATGACGCGATGTGTGGTTTATCCACAGACCGGCTACCGTGGCGTAGCGCACGCGGTCGCGTGCGACGCCCGTCTTCGCTTCTTCCGTTCCGTCGAGTGAAGTCGCCGCAGGACTAGAGCCTGCGGGGCGTGTCAATACTGACGGTTCATGCTCAGAAGGAGCACACCCATGTCCACCAACATCTACGTGGGGAACCTTGCGTTCTCCACCGACTCCGCAGCTCTGCGGAACCTCTTCGCCCAGTACGGCGAAGTCACCAACGCCCAGGTCGTCACGGACCGTGACACCGGTCGCTCGCGCGGCTTCGGCTTCGTCGAGATGTCCTCTGATGAAGAGGCCCGTAAGGCGATTGCCGAGACCAACGGCAAGTCGATCGAGGGACGCCAGCTCAACGTGAACATCGCCAAGGAGCGCTCCCGCTAAGGGGGATCCACCAGTCAAATTCGGGGCCGGAGGCTTGCCTCCGGCCCCGAGTTCGTCTTGGTGCCCCTACTCCGCCTCGAGGCGCACCAGGCCCTGGCCCTTCGGCTTGATGCCGCGGGACCCCTCGAAGAACTGGCGCATCCGATCCATATCGGCCCTCACATCCCCCGTGACCGAGACGGATCCGCCGATCCGGATCTCTTTCCGGCCGCCATCGACCGCCGCAGGCACGATCGGAACGCCGGCGCCCAAGGCGATCCTGTAGAAACCCGACCTCCAGAACGGAGCCGCTTTGCGCGTGCCCTCCGGCGCGATCACCAGCACCAGCCGATCCGCTTCGGCGAACCGCTCTGCCATCAGGGCGACCAGCCCCTCGCTACCGGTCCGCTGGGTCGGGATCCCGCCGAGCCACTGCATCAGTGGTCCCCACGGGTGACGAAACAGACCCGCCTTCCCGATCCAGGAGATGCGGATCCCGAGCACACGGGCGGCGAGCAGGCCGATCGGGAAATCCCAGTTCGAGGTGTGGGGCGCCCCGATGACGACGAACTTCGAGATGTCGGGCACTTCGCCGACGACCTTCCAACCGAACAAGCGCAGGATCCAGCGGGAGAGGCGGGGTGTCACAGCAGGGCGGGAAACGCGTCGATCGAAGTCAGGATCGATTGAAAGTCGACGTGATGGCCAGCCACAAGATCATCCGGCCCGGGTCCGATGGCTGAGGGCCGACGGCTCAAAGCCGAGAGTCGCCTCATTCCGCTCGATCGACGAACAGGGACTGCAGGGCGTGGCCGATGGCGCCCTCCCCGTCGAACACCTCGCTCTGGGCGAGACCGACGCCGTTGTCGTCGAGGTCGGTCCGCGACCGCAGGGCCAACCACTCGCCCTCGGGATACCGCTCCAGGTAGATGGTCAGGTCGGCATTGATGAACCACCATCCGTCGGCGAGCACCCGGCTGAGGCCGTTCCCGAAGTCGGCCATCGCCGCTACCCGCTGGAGAGGGGTCGCCTCCTCCCCCTCCACCAGAGGGAGCACCAACCTCATCCAGACGGTCGCCGGGCCGGCCTCATAGAAGTCACCTTCGACGAACCGCATCTCGACGGCGTGGCTGTGGAACCAGATCCCATCGTCCTCGCCTCGCCATCGCGCCCGCTCGAAGCCCTCGGGCCCATCCGGGACAGTGCGGCGGGGATGGTCGGGAACGTCGACCTCGCCGACGCGCATCCGAAGCGCCGAGGCGCGGGCCACCTCGACGCCCTCCGCCTCCATGACGGCTTCGACCACCTGGATGCGACGGCCCTGGCGAATCACCCTGGTGTCGACGGAGAGTGGCTTGGTCGGCACCGGGCGCATCAGGTCGACCGTCAGCCGCGTCGCCATCATCGGCACCGCGGATTCGACCTGTTCGACTTGACGGGCGAACAGTGCAGCCACCGGGCCCCCGTGGAGAACCTCGTCGTACCACTGGGCCCGGGAGACGGGTTGAGGGACGAATCGACCGCGGTCCCACGCGAAGACGGCTTCGCTCACCGATCCCCCATGAAGCGGCGCAACTCTCGCCGGGCCACCGAGCGCTTGTGAACCTCGTCGGGCCCGTCGGCGATCTGCAGCGTGCGGGCGTGGGCGTAGAGGGAGGCGAGTGGGAAGTCCTGGCTCACTCCGGCACCGCCGAGCACCTGGATGCCCCGGTCGAGCACCCAGGTGGCCATTCGCGGCACGGCGACCTTGATGGCCGATATCTCGATGCGCGCCCCCTTGGCACCGACCGTGTCGATCAGCCAGGCGGCCTTCAACACCATCAGCCGGGCTTCCTCGATGCGGATTCGTGCCTCGGCGATCCAGTCCTGGACGACTCCCTGCTCCGCCAGCGGCTTCCCGAAAGCAGTCCGGGTGAGCGCCCTCCGGCACATCACGTCGAAGGCGCGCTCGGCCATGCCGATCAAGCGCATGCAGTGGTGGATACGGCCGGGTCCGAGCCGGGCCTGGGCGATGGCGAACCCGCCGCCCTCCTCGCCGAGGAGGTTGCTCCTCGGCACCCGCGCCCCGTCGTAGAGGATCTCGGGGTGACCGCCCCTCTCGTGGTACCCGAAGACGGTCATGTCTCGCACCACGGTCACGTTCGGGTCGTCGAGCGGGACCAGCACCATGCTTTGCCGGTGATACTTGTCGGCCTCGAGGTCGGTGACCCCCATCACGATCGCCACCTTGCAGCGAGAGGACATCGCACCACTCGACCACCACTTTCGTCCCGTGATGACGTAGTCGTCACCGGCGGTCTCGACACGGCAGGCGATGTTGGTGGCGTCGGAGGACGCCACCTCCGGTTCCGTCATCGAGAAGCATGACCGAATCTCGCCCTCCAAAAGGGGGACCAGCCATTGCTCCTGCTGCTCGGGGGTGCCGAACATTGCCAGGATCTCCATGTTCCCGGTGTCGGGGGCGGCGCAATTGGTCGCCTCGGGGGCGATGTGGGGGCTCCATCCGCTCATCTCGGCGAGCGGGGCGTATTCGAGCACCGACAGCCCAGCACCCCACTGCTCGTCGGAAAGGAACATGTTCCACAGCCGGCGCTTCCGGGCTTCCGCTTTGAGGTCCTCGATCACCTGAGGATGGGCGTGCGGATCGCTCGCCGCCGCCATCTGCTCCCTGTACTCCGCCTCGGCAGGGCCGACAGCCTCGTCCATGAAGGACCGCATCCGGCCCTGCCACTCCAGCGCCCGCGCCCCGAATCCGAAGTCCATATGGCCTCCCGTTGAATCGCGGGCGAGTCTAAGGGTCGGCCGCCTGGCGGCGGCCTCCCGGAGGACGAGCGTCGCGAGGCCTCCTAGGGTCTCCCCGTGACCAGCCCCTCTACGGCCCCGGCGCAGTGCTATCGCCACCCCGACCGGGCGACGCGGCTGTCCTGCTCCAACTGCGGCCGGCCCATCTGCATCGATTGCGCGATCGACACGCCGGTGGGTCAGAAATGCCCCGAATGCGCCCGGCCGGAGGGACGCCATCGAGTGATCACCGCCCAGACGATCCGCCAGGGCGGGCGCCGAACCGCCCCGGTGACCTTCATCATCATGGGGATCGCCCTGGCGGCGTTCGTCCTCGGAGAGCTGGACCCACAGCTTGGATTCCGGATGTTCGAGGAAGGAGCACAGCAGGCGGATCTCATCAGGGCCGGCGAGTGGTGGCGGCCGGTCACGTCGATGTTCCTCCACGCCAGCCTGGCGCATGTCGGGTTCAACATGTGGGCGCTCTACCTGTTCGGTCCTGCGCTGGAGCGGCGCTACGGATCGATCCCCTTCGCCGCCCTCTACCTCGCATCCGGTCTGGGAGGCAGCGCGCTCTATCACGTGGTCGGCCGGGGCAACCCCGCGGTGGGAGCATCGGGTGCGATCTTCGGCCTGATGGGGGCGCTGATCGTGACCCTGTACCAGCAACGGCACACCCGGATCGGCCGGGCGATCTTCTCCCAACTGATCCTGCTCCTCGCCATCAACCTCGCCCTGCCCCTGGTGATCCCCAGCATCGCCTG
>JAUYIV010000211.1 GCA_030688105.1 Actinomycetota bacterium
CCGTGACGCTGGTCGTTCAGGTGAACGGAAAGGTCCGGGACCGGATCGAGGTGGCGCCCGACATCTCAGAGGCGGCCGCCCGCGACCTGGCCCTGGCTTCGGAGCGGGTGCAGTCCCATTTCGACGGGGGGGAGCCGAAGCGGATCATCGTACGACCGCCGAATCTGGTGAACGTGGTGCTGTGAGGTTCTCTGCCGCCGAGGCCGTGACCGCCTCCGGGATCGATCGTGCCGAGCTGAAGGCCATCCTGCCCCGGGTCGATCCATCGCGCGTCCCGGTGTGGCCGGCGGCGCGTTGGTTTCGGCTCCTCTGGGCTCCGGGGATCACCGCTGTAGCCATGCCTTGGGGGATCTACGTGCACCCCGATCGCCTGGACGCACCCCTGGAGCGGCTGGGACCCCTGATGGTGCACGAGCTATCACACATCGAGCAATGGCGGAGTCTCGGACCGATCCGGTGGTTGCGCTCGTACGCGGGTGACTACCTGCGTGGCCGGCGAGCCGGTCTCGGCCATCGAGACGCGTATCGAAGGATCGGGCTGGAGGTGGAGGCGCGTGACATCGCAGACCGTTTCGCCGGTTGAGCTCAGGCAGTGGCGGCCGGTCGATGCCCTCTTCGTGCTGATGTTCTGGCTGGCCGCCAGCACCGTCGGGGTCATCGTGGCGGGGCCGAAGGCGGTCGAGGACCTCACCGTCTTCGACTGGTTCGGGATCGTTGCCCCCGCTCAGGCACTTGGCGTGGTGATCGGTGTGGCCGTGCTGGCTCCCCGCCGGGCGCCGTGGCGGGAGGCGCTCGCGGTCCAGATTGCTCCGGGTGATTCGTTCGGGCTTATCGAGGGTGCCGGCCTCCAGATCATCCTCGGGTCCGTGATGCTGGTGCTGGTCGAAGCCTACGACCTGACGCTGCCGACCCAGGAAGTCGTCGATCAGGCGGGCCGAGCGACCGGCGCCGAGGGCGTCGCCGTGTTCGTGGCACTGGTGGTGCTCGCCCCGCTGTCCGAGGAACTGCTGTTCCGCGGGGTGCTGCTGCGTTCACTGCTGTTCCGCTACGGCAAATGGCCGGCGATCGTGGGCTCTGCCGGCCTGTTCGCCTTGATCCACCTGCTCGAGGGGGCCGAGATACTCCACACCCTGCCGGTGCTCTTCGTCCTCGGTCTCGTGCTGGGGCACTCCGCGGTCCGCACGGGGAGGCTCGGCAGGGCCGTGACCATCCACGCCGGGTTCAATCTGATCACGACCGCCGCGGTGCTCGCTCTCTGAGCTCCGGCCATCGAGGCCGGAGCCCAGACCCCTTCAATCTGTCCCAGTCCCCTGATACATGTTTCCCCGGTGGAACGAACCTGGATCGCCGCCGCAACCGTCGCCGCGCTGGCGGGCGGAGCCATGCTCCTGTGGCCCGGAGGAGGTTCCACCGCCCCGCCGATCGAGATCGTCGCGGCGCGGCCCGCCGATACCACCATCACGGTGCATGTCTCCGGGGCGGTCGCCAAGCCCGGGTTGGTGTCGCTGGCCACCGGGTCGCGCGTCGCCGACGCCGTCTTGGCCGCGGGCGGAGCCCTCCCGGGGGCCCTCCTCACCTCTCTCAACCTGGCCGCACCGGTGTCGGACGGTCAGCAGCTGGTGGTACCGGCGGCCGGCGCCGGTAGCGACGGGTTGGGGGTCGGCGACGGGCGGGTAGCGATCAACACCGCCGACGTGACCGCCCTCGAGGCTCTGCCGGGGGTCGGGCCGGTCCTCGCCCAGCGGATCGTGGAACATCGCAACCGGAACGGACCGTTCGCGGTCGTCGAGGATCTCCTCGACGTACCCGGGATCGGCGAAGCGAAGCTGGCGGCGCTGCGGGAGATGGTGCTCGTGCCCTGACCGGGCTCGGGCTTCCGGTCGGCATCGACCGCCTCGCCGTGGTCGGCGGGCTGCTCGTTTGGATCGGAGCGGCCGTCCCTGGTCGCGTCGTCGCCCCGATCGCGGTCGCGGGGGTGGTCACCGGAGCGGCGGGCCGCAACAAGCGTGCCCTCGTTGCCGCGGTGTTGCTGCTCCTCGGCCTCCACTCGGGCACCGTGGCCCGCAGGTCTGGACCTGAGCGTCCGATCGAGCCCGGCCCGTTGACGGTGGTGGCGATCGCGGTATCGGATCCGGCAGGTCCGCCGGAGCGACCGTGGCTGGTCGTCGACCCCAGGTCGATCCTCGACGGCGACTCATGGAGCTCGTGGGAGGGGCCACGCGTCCTGGTGCGAGGTCCGATCCCCGTGGAGCTGGCGGCGGGCGAGCCCGTGCTGGTTTCCGGAACCGCCGGCCCTGCCGATTTCCGGGTGAGGAGCGGACCCGTGGGTGGGGTGATCGAAGCCGATGGCGTCGCCAGGCTCGGTTCCGCAAACAGTGCGCTCTTTCGATTGGGCAACCGTCTGCGATCTCACGTCCTCGGTGGCCTGCGCTCGGTGGCGACGCGCCCGGAGGGCGCCTTACTGTCCGGGTTCCTGATCGGGGATGTCCGCCGGCTGCCCGAATCCGATGTCGAGGCGCTCCGTCTCGCCGGCCTCAGCCATTTCGTCGCAGTCTCCGGGAGCAACGTCGCCCTTTTCCTCGTGGCGTGGTGGCTGGCGACCGCGCCGCTCGGGTGGGGACCGCGGGGACGGTCCGCGGTGGGGCTCTTGGGGCTTGGCGTGTTCGTGGTGGTCACGCGCTGGGAACCCTCTGTCATCCGGGCGGCGACGATGGCCGGGATCGTGCTCGTCGGCCGGCTCGGCGGCTTCCCGGTCCGGCCATGGACCGCGCTCGGGGTTGCCGTCGGTGGCCTGGTGGCGTTCGACGGTTACATGATCGGCGACGTCGGGTTCCAGCTGTCGGTGGCCGCGACGGCGGGGATCCTGCTGGGCACACCCCTCTCTGTCGGCCGACGCCCTCGGTGGCTCTGGACCATCCTGGTTGCGACGTCGGCTGCTCAGGCCGCCGTGGCACCGCTGCTGCTGCATCATTTCGGATCCGTCCCGCTCCTCGCCCCGGCGACGAACCTCGTGGCCGCGCCACTCGTCGCCGGCGCCACCACCATCGGGGGTATCGGGGCGGTGGTGCACGCCGGCGAGTTGGTGGGGGTCGGCACTGGACTCGCCGCGCTCGTGCTCGCCATCGCCAGAGGGGCGGCCGGATTGCCCCAGCTGGGAGTGGGGGCGGTGGCGGGGCTCGGCCTCGTCGGGCTGACTGCGGTGCGCTTCCGACCGGTGCGGCCGGTGGCTGCGGTGGGAGCGGTCGTTCTGGTCCTGGCTTCGCTGGTTCCGGCGCCCCGCCCCTCGGGGCCGACGGTGTGGTTTCTCGACGTGGGCCAGGGCGACTCCGCGTTGCTGATGGGACCCTCCGGCGAGGTGGTGCTCATCGACGGCGGTCCCGACCCCGCGGTGCTCCGCGGTCACCTGCGCGAGCTGGGGGTGCGGCGAATCTCGCTCCTCGTCGTCTCGCATCGTCACGCCGACCACTCCGGCGGGCTCGAGGGGGTCACCGCGGTCGCCCGGGTGGATCGCATGTGGCACCCGCCACAACTCGGGGAAGGGTCTCCCCTCGACGCGCTGGTCGTCGAGCTGGGTGCAGCAGGCGCCGTGGTCGAAACCCCGGCGGTCGGAACCCGGGCGAAGGTCGGAGCCTTCTCGATCGAGGTGCTCGGACCCCTGCGGCGCTACGTCTCTCCCAACGATGGGTCGCTCGTGCTCCGCATCGAAGCCGCCGGCATCTCGGTGCTGTTCAGCGGGGACATCGAGGCGGTGGCACAGGCCGACCTCGGACCGCTCCCGGCCGAAGTGCTCAAGGTGCCACACCAGGGCTCGCTCACGTCGGACCTCGGGTGGCTCGCCGCGTCGGCGCCGCGGCTGGCGGTCATCAGCGTCGGGCCCAACGACTTCGGGCATCCGTCTCTGCAGGTCGTCGACGTCCTCGAGGGGGCCGGGACGATCGTCCGGCGGACCGATGAGGAGGGGACGATCGTCGTCCGCCTCGATCGGCTCGCCGCACTACCGTCGGCTCCATGAAGCCGCTTCATGCCGTGCTCGGTCCGAGCGACGCCGGTCCGGGCGAACGCCAGGAGATGCTCGACAGGGCACGGCGGCTCATCGCACAGGCCGGGGCCGACGTCGTCGACCGGTTCGACGTGCCCGGCCGAGGTGCGGGAGAGGAAGGTGAGGGCTCGCTCCGGCCGGAAGTCGAGCGGATCATCCCCGCCCTGCAGAGCGGGTCATTGTTCGGAGGCACGCGGGGCGTGCTCGTCATGGACGCGCAAAACCTCCAGGTGGCGGAGGCCGAGATCGTGGCGACGCTGGTCGCGTCGCTGACGCCAGGCGAGTCCGTGGTCGTGCTGGTCTCGGCGGGCTCTCTTCCCTCCGCCGTCGCCAAGGTGGTCAAGGGAGAAGGCGAGTCACATCCGGTCAAGAAGATGAGGGAGCACGACGCCGAAGACTGGCTCGGTCAGGCGGTCCGCGAGCGGCGGATGCGCCTCGAGCCCGATGCGGTGACGGCCCTGTTGCAGCGATTCGGGTCGGATGTCGCGGCTCTCGGTCAGGCACTCGACCAACTCGTGACGATCGGAGGGCCGGTGACCGCCGCCGACGTCGCGTCGCGCTTTCGCAATCGTCCCGACGAGCCGATGTGGCACTACGCCGACGCCCTCGCCGCTGGGAAGACGGGAGATGCACTCAGGCGGCTGTCGGACTTCCTCACCCATGGTCATCCTCTGCAGCTCCTGGCCTTCGTGGAATCCGACCTCAAGCGGCGATCACTGGCGGCGGCGGCGCCGTCCCTGGAGGTCTTCGCAGGCTGGGTCGGTGCCAGACCGGACCACTACCCGGTGAAGAAGGCGTGGGGAGCGCGCACCGCGACGTCGGAGGACGACCTTCGCAAGGCGCTCGACGCGGTCTCCCGGGCCGATCTGGCACTGAAGACCGCACCCGAGGCGACCCACCGTGTCATGTTGGAGCGACTGACCGTCGCACTGGCGCGCTGGTATCGGGGCCGATCCCGCTAGCGGACTTCTCTTGCTGGCGGCTGGCAGCCGGTGGCTCGTAGCCCCCTCTTCTCTTACTGGCGGCTGGTGGCTGGTGGCTGTTTCAGCCTTCGAACGGCTTGATCGCCATCACGGTCACGTTGAAGGTGCCGCTGGGCGCCTCATATGACACGGTGTCGCCGATCGACGCGCCGAGGAGGGCGGCGCCGAGTGGGCTCGACGGCGATGCGAGGACGTAGCCGGGCACCTTGTTCTCCTGCGGGGCGACAAAGACGTCCATTTCCCCGCCGTCCTCCCTGCGGAGGGTGACCACGGAGCCCGGTTCGATGGTGTCGCTGGCGACGACATCTTGAACCACCGCCGAGTCGAGGATCAACTGGATCTTGCGGATACGGGCCTCCAGCAGCCCCTGCTCGTCCTTGGCGGCCTCGTAGTCGGCGTTCTCCCGGATGTCGCCATGCGACCTCGCCTCGGCGAGCCGCTCGGCGACCGCCGGTCGGCCGACGGTCGTGAGTTGGTCGAGTTCCTCCACCAGCTTCTTGTGAGCGGTGGGGGTGAGCCAGGTGGTGGCGTCTTCGGTCATCGCAGGGAGTGTGGTGGGTCAGCTGAGGCGCTGAGCGACTCGGCGGGCCAGGCGCGACTTGCGCCGAGCCGCGGTGCGCCCATGGAGAGCGCCTTTGGCCACCGCCGTGTCGATCCGCTTCTGGGCCTCGCGCAGCGCCTCGGAGGCCGCTTCGGCGTCACCGAACTCGGCGGCCACCTCGGCCTTCTTGATCCGGGTCTTCAACTCGGACCGAATGGCGAGGTTGCGGGCGCGCCGCTTGGTGTTCTGGCGGTTGCGCTTTATCTGGGAGGCGATGTTGGCCATGGTTGTGTAACCCGTAAATATTGGGGGAACGGCGGCACGATAGCAGCCCCTTGCGCGGCGGTACAATGCCGCGCTGTCGCCCCGGAGCACCGTGCCGGACACCTCTCGGATCCGCAACTTCTCGATAATCGCGCACATCGACCACGGCAAATCCACTCTGGCCGACCGGCTGCTGGAGCGCACGGGGGCGATCACTCCGCGCGAGATGCGCGAGCAGGTGCTCGACTCGATGGACCTCGAGCGCGAGCGCGGCATCACCATCAAGGCGGCGGCGGTCAGGCTTCGCCACATCGCCCCCGATGGCGACGAGTACATCCTCAACCTGATCGACACCCCCGGCCACGTCGACTTCACCTACGAGGTGTCGCGCAGTCTCGCCGCCTGCGAGGGAGCGGTGCTCCTGGTCGACGCCGCCCAGGGCGTCGAAGCGCAAACCCTGGCCAACGCCTACCTGGCCATCGACGGTGGCCTCGAGGTGATCCCGGTCATCAACAAGGTCGATCTCCCTGCGGCGGAGCCGGAGCGGGTCGCCGACGAGATCGCCGCCGTACTCGGAGTCGACCCGTCTTCGGTCCTGAGGATCTCGGCGAAGACCGGCGAAGGCGTCGAGGAGCTCCTGGCGGCGATCGTCGATCGCCTCCCGCCCCCGAAGGGGGATGCCTCGGAGCCACTGACGGCGCTGGTGTTCGACTCGTACTACGACACCTACCGAGGTGTGGTCTGCTACCTCCGGGTGGTCGATGGCATCCTCGGCACCGGAGATCCATTGCGGTTCATGGCGACCGGCGAGAACCTCCCCGCCGACGAGGTGGGGGTGCTCCACCCGAAGGTCGTGCCCGTGGCGGCCCTCGGGCCCGGTGAGGTCGGCTACCTCATAACCGGGGTCAAGGAGGTGGGCCGGATCAGGGTGGGCGACACCGTCACCCGACGCGATCGGCCGGCGCAGAAGATGCTCCCGGGGTACCGCGAGCCCAAGCCGATGGTGTTCAGCGGGTTGTTCCCGACCGATGGCGACGACTTCGAGGGTCTCCGCGAGGCGCTCGAACGGCTCCGGCTGAACGACGCCGCTCTGGTCTTCGAGCCCGAGTCGTCGCGGGCCCTCGGGTTCGGGTTCCGATGCGGGTTCCTCGGGCTGCTCCACATGGAAATCGTCCGCGAGCGGCTCGAGCGAGAATACGACCTGGACCTGGTCGCCACCGCGCCCTCGGTGGCGTATCGGGCCGTGAGGTCCGACGGCTCGGAGATCGAGGTGCGCAGCCCCCAGGACCTCCCCGATTCGGGAGGCCTGCGCCGAGTCCTCGAGCCCTTCTTCCGGGTGATGATCATCACCCCGACGGAATTCATCGGGACGGTCATGGACCTCCTCCAGGAGCACCGCGGGGTGATGGGAACGATGCAGTACCTCTCCCCGGAACGGGTCGAGCTCGTCTATCGAGTGCCCCTGGCGGAGATCGTGTTCGGCTTCTTCGACCAGCTGAAGTCGCGCACCCGCGGCTATGGCTCCCTCGACTACGAGCCCGACGGCTACGACGCCTCCGATCTCGCCCGGGTCGACATCCTGCTCAACGCGGTGCCCGTCGACGCATTCTCGGCGATCGTCCACAAGGACAAGGCGTACGAATACGGGAGACGGCTGGTGGAGAGGCTGGGGGAGATCATCCCGAGGCAGCTGTTCGACGTGCCGATCCAGGCGGCGATCGGCTCGCGCATCATCGCCCGGGAGACGGTCAAGGCGAAGCGCAAGGACGTCACCGCCAAGTGCTACGGCGGCGACATCACCCGGAAGCGAAAACTGCTCGAGAAGCAGAAAGAGGGCAAGAAGCGGATGAAGATGCTGGGACAGGTGGAGGTGCCTCAAGAGGCGTTCGTCGCCGTCCTCCAGATCGATGCGGACTGACCAGATGCGGACGGAGGTGCCGGCCGGCGACGTGCTCCTCGCCGACGCCGCGGCGGCGTGGGTGGGGGCGTACGTCCACATCCCGTTCTGCCGTCGGGTCTGCCCCTACTGCGACTTTGCGGTGGTCGAGGGACAAGACGACCTCCGGTCCCCCTACCTCGCCGCGCTCATCGCCGAGATCCAACGCGAGCCACGCTTCACGCGGCCCCTCGATGCGGTGTTCGTCGGCGGGGGGACTCCCACCGCCGTCGATCCCGTCGACCTCGGCCGCGTGATCGCGGCCCTCGACGATCGCCTCGGCCTTGCTCCCGACGCCGAGATCTCCCTCGAGGCCAACCCCGAGGATCTCACCCCCCGGGTGGCCGCGGCCCTGGCGGATCAGGGCTTCAACCGGATCTCGCTGGGCGTCCAGTCGTTCGATCCCGTGGTGCTCCAGGCGCTGGGCCGTCGCCACGATCCCGACATGGCGGCGGAGGCGATCGTCGCGGCGCTGTCGGCGTTCCCATCCGTCAACGTCGATCTGATCTTTGGGACCCCCGGTGAGGCCGTCTCCTCCTGGCGCGACTCGGTCGAGCGGGCCCTCGGCGCCGGAGTCCATCACCTCTCGGCCTATGCCCTCACCGTCGAGAGAGGCACCCCGCTCGGCCGGGCCGTCCAGGCCGGTGCCCCGGCACCCGATCCAGACGATCAGGCGGCCAAGTACGACATCGTCGTGAAGGCGGCAGCGGCTGCCGGGCTCGATCGGTACGAGACCTCGAATTTCGCCATGCCCGGGCACCATTGCCGCCACAACCTCCTCACCTGGGCGCAGGGCGAGTACGCCGCCTTCGGCAACGGGGCGCATCGGCATCGGGCCGGCACCCGGTCATGGAACGTGCGCCGTCTGGACCGGTATGTCGAGCGCGCCGCAGACTCGGCGGTCTCGGGTGATGAGACGCTCGATCCCTGGGGGAGAGAGGTGGAGCGGGTCGCCCTCGGTCTGCGCCGGGCCGCCGGTGTGGTCGCAGGTCGGGCGGGGGGCGCGCTCCTCGAGTCGCCCGAGGGGCGGCGACTGTTGGACGCCGGAGTCATCGGCGCCGTCGGTGACCGGATCGTGGTCACCCGGCCGCTGCTCGGGGACGAGGTGGCCCGAACCCTGTTAGCACTCCAGCCTGGCGACTGCTAGCAGCCCTGCTAGCCTGCCGGTGAAGATGCTGGACGAACGCAAGGCCGCAGTACTCGCCGCCCTGGTGGAGCATTACATCGACTCGGGTGCACCGGTGTCGTCACGGACGATCCTCGACCGGTCCGGGCTCGACTGTTCGAGCGCGACGGTGCGCAACGAGCTGGTGATGCTCGAACGCGAGGGCTATGTCTCCAAGCCCCACACTTCGGCCGGGCGCGTCCCGACCAACCGGGGCTATCGCTACTACATCGATCACCTGTCGCCCGGCCTCCTGCGGGACTCGACCCGCGGGCGCATCGAGCATTTCTTCGCCTCGTTCCACTCCGAGTTCGGCAAGGTGCTCCGCGAGACCTCCGACCTGCTCTCTGAGATCACCGCCTACCCGGCCGTGGTGCTCGGTCCCGGCTTACGGGATCAGACACTGCGCGACGTCCATCTCCTCGGGGTCGAGCCCGGTGTCGTTCTCCTCGTGCTGGTGGCCGAGGGCGGCCGGGTGCACCAGTCCCTGGTCCGTTGTCCTGTGACGGTGACGCCGTCGGAGGTGGCCGAGGCCAACGCCGCCCTCGTCGAGGCGCTGGTGGGCGTGACCATGCCCGCCGCCATGGACCGCCTCGATCTGGCCTCCCTGGCTCCGACGCCGCGGTCTCTCGTGTCGCGCGCCCTGGACGCCGTAGAAGGAGCCGCCGACACCGGGCGGGAGTTCTACGTAGGAGGGGCCAGCCGGATGGTCGAGCTGTGGGAGGACCTCGCCAAGCTCCACCGCGTCCTCGCCCTCCTCGAGCGTGAGGCCACGGTGCTCGAACTGCTCGACGACTCCGCCGAGGGAACGACGGTTCGTCTCGGAGCGGAGATCCACGCCGGTGAGGACGACCTCGCCGTGGTGTCGGCCCCGTACGCCGCCGGACGGTCTCGCGGGCGGATGGGGGTCCTCGGCCCGATGCGCATGGACTATCGCCGCACGATCCGAGTCGTCGAGGAGGTCTCCGACGCCCTCGGCGACAGCCTGGCACCCTGATGACCGACTATTACGAGGTGCTGGGCGTCGAGCGAGGCGCTTCTCAGGAGGACATCAAGCGTGCGTTCAGGCGTCTGGCGCGACAGACCCATCCTGACGCCAACAACGGCGACCGCGGCACCGAAGAGCGGTTCCGGCTGATCGCCGAGGCGTACGAGGTGCTCTCCGAC
>JAUYIV010000217.1 GCA_030688105.1 Actinomycetota bacterium
TGGTTACGCGCGCGGAGTCATGGCGTCAATCGCTATTTACTGCCAGTGGCGCGGCGCTGTGTGACGATGTGGACACCCGCCGCCAGGAGGAGATGGTCTCCAGTGCCGGCACCCTCATCGGCGTGCTCATGGGTCGCCGGCGCACCTCGTCGATGACGACGGCGGCTTCGAAACGGTCCATGACGCGCCGGGCCGAACAGAGAGTGTCGGCCGCCGAACAACGCACCGCCAAAGAGCAGACCGACGTGGACCGCCTCGAGGCGGACATGTCCGAGGCGGTGGACGAGATCGCCGGCGCGTGGCAGGCCAAGGCCGAGGCGGTCGAGACCATGACGATCGGCCTGGAGAAGACCGACATCCAGGTGGAGCCACCGGTGCTGGTGTGGGTGCCGGTGAAGTAGCAATTGGCAATTGGCCAGAGGCTCCGAACGCCGTCTCCGAGGGACTCGCGAATTCCCTCAACCAGAGCGCGAAAAGCTCCGATATCAGGCTCCATGACCGCATCAGTGACTCCCCTGCGTCTCGAAACGGCCCGTGTCGCTTTGATCCGCGTCGACGAGACGACGGAGGAGCAGCGCGCCGAAGTACGGGTGTTCCTCCACTTCGACGGTGAGGACCACGTCGGCGTGGTCAGCGGCGAACCCGCCTCGGGCGGCCGTGCCCACCTCGTGGCCACGGCCACGCTCCGGGCGGTGGAGTCGATCGACGACGAGATCTACCGGCTGGTCGATGCCTCCAGCACCCGATCCGGCGGGACCGACATCGCCCTCGTGGTCGTCGAAGATCCCGAAGGCGAGCGCCCCCTCGTGGGTACCGCGGTGATCGACGCCGACAACCGGCAGGTGGCCTACGCCAAGGCGGCACTCGACGCCGTCAACCGGCGCCTTGCCCGCCGCGCCTGAGCGCAAGCTCTGAGAGCGCGAAAACCGACTACTCTCCGGGGTCATGCGATCCCGACCCATGATCGTGTCCATCGAGGACGACGTCGACGGCGATGATGCGCGCGTCACGGTCACCCTCGAGTGGGCAAGCCGTTCCTGGCACGGCCAGGCCGTCGGCGCGGCCGGCCAACGCACCCGCCTGGCCGGTGAGGCCGCGCTCGACGCGGTGGTCCGGCTCAGCGGCAACGGTCTCGACCTCGAACTCCTCGCGGTCGCTACGACCGACATGGGCGCGGCGAGCGTTGCCCTCGCCCAAGTTCGATTCGGCGACGATGACGTACTCGTTGGCAGCGCTCTGCAGGGGGAGACCGACGACCGTCTCGCCGCGGTGCGCGCCGTCATGGATGCCATCAACCGCCGGCTCGAGCGCTACTTGTCACCGGCCGACTGAGTCAGCCCGGGGTGGCGTTGCCCAGGATCGCCCAGAGAATGTCGCGAATGCTGACGATCCCGAGGAGTTCCCCATCGGCCATGACCGGCATGTGCCGATAGCCGACCTCGAGAAGCCACCGAGCCGCCGCTTCGACCTCGACGTCCGGAGAGAAGGTGTCGGGCGCGTCCGCCATCCAGTCGGCGACCGTGTCCGTCTCGGGATCGGCGCCCTGGGCGATCGCCCGCACCAGGTCCCGCTCGGTGATGATCCCGACGAGCTCCCTGTCGACGATCACGCCGAGACTGCCCACACTCGCTTCGACCAGGGCCTCGGCGGCATCGGCCAGAGTCGCCTCGCTACCGATGACAGTGGCTGAACCACCAACCAGGGCACCGAGCTTCATGGCATCGCTCCCTCGATCGGTCAGTCACGAGGCTAGCGAGGTACGCGACGCGCAATTGCGAGGCGATCGCTCACGCCGCCCTGGACGCGTCAGTGTATTGCGCCAAGCGGCGCGCAGACGCGGCTAGAGATGCCATCCCGAACGCGCCAGGCGCGAGCCGCGGGACTTGCGCATTGCGAAGGTCGGCGCCCGCCGGCCGACTACACCAGATCCTGCTCGCGGATCCCGAAGGAGGGATGCCGCAGCCGGCACAGCGCCAGCTTCTCGAGCTGACGGATCCGCTCACGAGTGAGATTGAACTCCTCGCCGATCTCCTCGAGCGTGCGCGGCACGCCGTCGAGGAACCCGTACCGAAGGGCCAGGATCCGGCCCTCGCGGTCGGGTAGCCGGGAGATCGACCGACGAAGGCTGTCGGCGATGTCGCCCTCCTCGGTGACCCGGACCGGGTCGACGGCATCTTCGTCCTCGATGAAGTCACCGAGCTGGGCCCCGTCTTCGCCAACCGGCTGCTCGAGGGACACGGTGTCGGCGACACCGAGCGCGAGCTCGACCTTGTCGACCGTGACGCCGGCCTCCTCTGCGATCTCTGCCGGCTTGGGATCGCGGCCGAGCTCCGCCTTCAGGCTTGCCTGGGCGGCTCGAACCGCCGCAAGGGTGTCATGGAGATGCACCGGGATGCGGACGGTGCGCGACTTGTCGGCGATGGCGCGGGTGATCGCCTGCCGGATCCACCACGTGGCGTAGGTCGAGAACTTGAATCCCTTTCGCCAGTCGAACTTCTCGACGGCGCGGATGAGGCCGAGGTTGCCCTCCTGGATCAGATCGAGAAAGTCGATGCCGGAGGTGTTGGCATACCGGCGCGCGTTGGCGACCACCAGCCGAAGGTTGGCAGTGAGGAAGTCGTCCTTGGCCTGACGCCCGAGACGGACGAGGCGCTTGAGCTCGACCTCTTCGGTCTTGCCCTTGTAGTCGCCCTCCTCGAGGCGCTTCTGGGCCTCTTCGCCCGCCTCGATCTTCTGGGCGAACTCGACCTCGAGCTCCGCGGTGAGGAGCTCGTACTCACCGATCGCGGTCAGGTACTGACTGACCAGGTCGGTGGTCAGCCGGCCCCGCTCGTCGGTGAGCTTGTTCCGGTCGCGCTCGCGCCGCGTCTTCGCAACTGCCATTCGATTCTGTGTCCTCTCGGTAGGGTGCCGCCGGGGCCCCCGTTGTCTGTAGTGCTCGACCGGACCGGTGCGCCATCCAGAGCGCTTGTGAAATATCTCACAAAGACCGACCCTGTCTCACTATGTCATACCGCGCCCTCCTTGTGAACCCCCCAATCGGTCGAGCGATTCCGGGGAACTGCCTTCCCATCCCGCCCTGTGGGACAAACCACTGATTGCTGACGAACGGCCACCCTGAGTGTTCTTCAGGAAGGTGCGCTTGGCCACCGCCGAATGCTGCACGGCATGGGCCGCTTGCGGTTTGCCGCATGCCCCTCTTTACCATCGGATCATGCCGAACCGTCTCGCCGACGCCACCTCGCCCTACCTGCTCCAGCATCGGGACAACCCGGTGGACTGGCACGAGTGGGGGCCCGACGCATTTGCCGAGGCCCGGGACCGGGATGTCCCGGTTCTGCTCTCCGTCGGATACGCCTCGTGCCACTGGTGCCATGTCATGGCCCACGAGTCGTTCGAGGATCCCGACACGGCATCGATCATGAACGAGCTCTTCGTCAACGTGAAGGTGGACCGCGAGGAGCGTCCCGACGTCGATCGGGTGTACATGGACGCAGTCCAGGCGATGACCGGCCGCGGCGGCTGGCCGATGACGGTGTTTCTCACCCCCGAGGGTGAGCCCTTCTTCGCCGGCACCTACTTCCCGAGGATCGATCGGGCGGGGATGCCATCGTTTCAGCGAGTGCTCGGCGCGGTCCACGATGCCTGGACCACCAAGCGCGGCGAGGTCGAAGACCAGGCCGGAACGATGCGACAGGCCATCGCCGACCTCCAAACCCATTCCGGCGACGGGCCGCAACCGGCGACCCTCGCCGCCGCGCTACGCGCTCTCGCCATGCAGTTCGACGAGTCCCACGGCGGTTTCGGTGGCGCGCCGAAGTTCCCCCAGGCGCCGACGCTGGAGTTCCTGCTTCGAGCGGCCGGCCGGGAGTGGGCAGCCGAGGCTCGAGGGATGCTCGCCGCGACACTCGAGTCGATGGCTCGAGGAGGGATCCACGATCGCCTCGGCGGCGGGTTCTCCCGCTACTCCGTCGACGCACATTGGCTCGTCCCTCATTTCGAGAAGATGCTCTACGACAACGCGCTCCTGGGCCGGCTCTATGCGCGCGCGTGGCAGATCACCGGTACCGACCGCTTTCGAGCGGTGGCAAGGGACACCCTCGAGTACATCCTCAGGGATCTCGGGCTGCCCGACGGCGGCTTTGCCTCGGGGGAGGACGCCGACTCGGAGGGAGAAGAAGGCAAGTTCTACGTCTTCGACTACGAGGAGGTCGCCGCCGCCGCGAACGGGGGCGCACCCGTCGCCATGCGAGTTCTGGGCGTCACCCCCGAGGGAAACTTCGAGGGGAGATCGATCTTGTACGAAGCGATCACCCCCGAAGCCGCTGCCGACGAATTCGGTCTGCCGGTCGAGGAGGTCCGGCGAATCGTCGCCGCGACGGAGGAGTCGCTGCGAGGGGTCCGCTCGACCCGGATTCGCCCTGGCTTGGACGACAAGGCGGTGTGTGCGTGGAATGCGTTCGCGGTCCAGGCTCTGGCCGAGGCTGGGGTGGTCTTCCACGAGCCGCGATACTTAGAAGCCGCCCGACACACCGCCCGCTTCATCCTCGATGAGATGAGGCGGCCCGACGGTCGCCTGCTGCGGGCGAGGCGCCAGAGTCGGGGGGACACCCCTGGTTTCTGCGACGACTACGCCGCCACCGCCGTGGGTCTCTTCTCGCTGTACCAGGCGACCGGGGAGGAGGAGTGGTATCGGGAGGCGGCGGCGATCACCGGTCAGATGGTCGACCTGTTCCGGGATGACTCGGATGGGCTCTTCTTCGCCACGGGTAAGGATGCCGAGCGGCTCATCGCCCGCCCCAAAAACCTCTACGACAACCCCACGCCGTCGGACAACTCCCTCGCTGCCGAAGCAATGCAGTACATGGCGGCCTACACCGGTGACATCGTGTGGTCGGACCGCGTCGACCAGGTGCTCATCGCGGCCGGCGGCC
>JAUYIV010000222.1 GCA_030688105.1 Actinomycetota bacterium
CCGCCCCAGGAGCAGCGCTACCAGTGCTTCTTCGATCCGACCCATGGGAACGCCACCGAGACCGCCGAGATCGTGACCCCTGCGGGCAGGAAGACGGTGCGGGTGTGCAAGGAGGACGCCGAGAAGCTCCGCAGGGGCGCCCAGCCGCAGCCGCGCATGATCGACGTCCAGGGGCAGCGAGTCCCCGCACCGATGGCTCCCAAGTCGCACGGCGGCGGGGGCCTCGACTGGCTGGAGACGTTCAGCATCCTCGCCAGCGGGGCCGGCCAGGCGGCGTCATACGACTGGGGTCGGCCGCGCCGCACCACCGCTGCGCGAACCTCCTCCACCTCGACGCCCTCGAGCCCGACGCGGCGGAGCCCGCCTTCGACGTCCTCCGGCACCCGGGCGCGTGCCGGTCGGACCCGCCGTCGCAAGCGTTGAGTTCATAAACGCCTCCCACCTCCCACCTCCCGCCTCCCGCCTCCCGCGGCTGCTCACTGACCGGCATCTGAAATCTGACATCTGGAATCTGACATCTGATCCGATGAGGCGTCAGCCCAAGAACCAGTGCTTGGCTCGTCGATTGACGCCTCGGCTCCTGAGATCGTGGCGGAATTCGCCGATCGCGCGTTCCCTAGACTCGGTCCTGGTCACGGCGAAGAGAGGTTTCATGTTCAAGCGGCTGTGGGGTTACATCAAGACGCTGTTCCGGGTGAAGACCGAAGCGGCCATGGACCCCGAGATCGAGATCGAGCAGGCCATCCAGGAGGCCAGGAAGCGCGACCAGGAGTTGCGCAACCAGGCCGCCAAGGTGGTGGCTCACCGCGTGCAGCTCGAGAGCAAGATCGAGCGGGAAGCCGAGGACGTCGGCGAGGCCCGGGAACTCGCCAAGCAGGCACTGCTGCGCGCCAAGGACTCGGGGGAGAAGGGCGATGCGGCTGCGGCCGACAAGTGGACCAGGGCCGCCCAGGGCCTGGCCATGAGGCTCCAGGCATCCGAGAACAACCTGGCGTCGCTCAAGCAGCAGTACGAGTCGTCGGTCGGCCAGGCCGATGATGCCAAGAAGGCGGTTCAGCAGAACGCCATGCGGCTCCAGGAGCTCGCCGCCAAGCGGATGGAGATGGTCGGCTCGTTGCAGCAGGCCAAGATGCAGGAGTCGGTCAACCAGGCCGTCGAGGCGATCTCGTCGGCGGTCAGCGACGACAGCGTCAGCCTCGAGAAGGTCGAGGACAAGATCGAGCAGCGCAAGGCCGAGGCGATGGCCAAGGCCGAGCTGCGCGAGGCCACCCCCGAGGGCGCCGAGCTGGAACTGCGCGAGGCCATCTCGATGACCCAGGCCGACGCCAAGCTCGAGGAGTTGAAGGCGGAGCTGGGGATCTAGGAGGGCCTCCCTTCGGTCGGCCGGCGATGGCCCGCCGCCTGCGGCGGCCTGCGCAATGGGCTTCGCCTCGCTCAGCCGCGAAGGGTCGGGGCTTCGCCCCTCCTGCGATGGCGCCTCTTCGATCGGCCGAACCTCTTACATCATTTTGGGCAGAGTGATATCATGGGTCCGATGATCAGGACCCAGATTTCACTCGAGTCGGAGCAGATGGCGCGGGCGCGTCGGGAGGCGGACCGGCGGGGGATGTCCCTGGCAGCTCTGATCCGCAAGGCGCTCGATGAGTTCCTGGATGACGAGGGGCGGCGAGCGCGCCGCCGGCGGGCGATTGCGGCCGTCGGAGGTTTCCGCTCGGGAACCGCCGATACGAGCGTCGAACATGACGAGGCACTCGCCGAAGACGCTGCCTGGTGACGATCTTTGTCGACACCTCGGCGCTCTATGCCCTGCTCGACGAGGATGACCGCAACCACCGGAAGGCTGCCGATCTGTGGGCCGCGACCGTCCCAACCGCCTATCTGGCGACCCATGCCTACGTTGTGATCGAGACCTCGGCCCTGGTGCAACGCCGGTTGGGTATGGGCGCCGTGGGGCAACTACACGACGGTCTGTTGGCGGCCGTCGAGACGGCTCCCATCGACCTGACGACTCACCACGTCGCCGTGACGCGGTGGCTCGGCAGTGGGGTCCGCCACCTATCCCTCGTCGATGTGACCAGTTTCGTTTTCATGAGTCAGTCGGGGATCGATCGGGCCCTGGCATTCGACGACGACTTCATCGACGCCGGGTTCGAGCTCGTGCGGTAGGGAGTTGGGCCTCTCTGCGCTCGGCCCGCAATTCGCAATCCGCAATTCGCCAGAGCGCGTCGACTGGCGCCAGCGGGTTCTGTCTTGACGGGCGACGGGCGACGGGCGACGGGCGACGTATTGTGCGGTCGCGTAGAGTCGCCTCGGGCGTGCGTCGCGAATCGAGGGGGGCGCGATGAACGTGATCAAGCTGTTCGTCCCCGGAGTGGGGGGAGCCACCGCCGAGGAGATGATCCGCGGCCGGCCGACTCAGATCGCTGGCGACGAGCGCGCCGGCTTCTTCGTCGGCGAAGCCGATGGCAGCTCCGAGGTGTACGAGTGGGGCCGTCTCACCTCCGGCCCCACCACGTCGGCGGCG
>JAUYIV010000224.1 GCA_030688105.1 Actinomycetota bacterium
CGGGCAGCCGGCCCGGCGCCCCGGTCCGGCGCCGGGAGAGCCTGGGGAGCAGGCCGACGATCGCCACCAGTCCGATCCCGACGGCGAGCACCGCCACCCCGACGACAACGGATCCCACCCCGAGGAGGACGAGCGCGGTGAGGACCAGTGCCACGCCGTTGCCCAGCCAGGTGATGGCGGCGATGCCACCCATGAAGGAGGCGACCGGCACCCCGTGTGACATCCGGAGCCGAGCGGCCCGGTAAGCCGTGCCGGCTTGGGGAACCAGCATGTTCAGCAGCCGCCCGACCGAGAAGATGTGGTGCCAGCGCCACAAGGGGAGGGCGTCTCGGTACCGACGCGGGAAGACCATGTGGTACCTGAGCGAGTCGGTGACCGTATTGGCCACCTGAAACACCCCCACCACGCCGAGCATCAGCGGGTCGATGACGCGAAGGGCATCGAATACGGCGTCGTCGCGCACCAGGAGGAACACCGCCACGCCGAGGGCGAGGACGCCGGCGACCATGGCGGGCCATCGTCGGCGCGGCGTCACCAACGGTTCGGAGATCATCGGGCAACCGACTCGAACACGGTCAACATGCTGTCCACGCACAGGTCCCACTC
Organism: Actinomycetota bacterium; assembly: GCA_030688105.1. Lineage (GTDB taxonomy): Bacteria > Actinomycetota > Acidimicrobiia > Spongiisociales > UBA11373 > JAUYIV01. The sequence goes on from JAUYIV010000224.1 coordinate 607, forward strand.
GTAGCGGGAGCGCACGAAGGCGCGTCCCGCCCGGCCCATCTCGCCACGCCGGCGGGGGTCCCGGGCCAGCAGCAGCAGCGCCCGTGCCAGACCGGACGGGTCGGCGGGGGGAACCAGCAGGCCCGTCTCCCCCTCGACGATGGTTTCGGCGATGCCCCCCACCCGGGTGGCCACGACGGGGATCCCGGTAGCGGAGGCCTCGAGCACGACTACGCCGAACGACTCCGAGACCGAGCAGTTGACCAGCACGTCGAAGCCACGCATCAGGGCGGGCACCGAGTCGTGGGGCACCCGGCCGAGGAACTCGACGCGTGCCGCCAATCCCAGCCGATCCACCCGCCTCCTCACCTCTGGCTCGAGTCGCCCGCCGCCGGCCACCACCAGGCGCGCCTCCGGGATGCCCCGGGCCACCTCGGCGAATCCCTCTATCAGGGTGAAGGGGTCGTAGCGGGGCTCCAGGCCCTTGACAAAGCCGATGACGAACGAGCCGTCGGCGCGGGCCATTCCCGGCCCGGGGCCGAACCGCGACGTGTCCACACCGAAAGGGACCACCCGGACGCCCGCGTCGGCTCCGGAGAGGGCGTCCACCGCCCCGGCGAGGAACCTGCTGGAGCTGGTCACCGCATTCGCCCTCCGCAGCGCGAAGCGGTTCAGCCACGCCTTGGGTCCTCTCACCGGGTTGTCACCGGCGACGACATCGGTACCCCAGACGGTGAGCACCAGCGGTCGCAGACGGTTGATGGCGGCTATCGAGCCATGGGTGACCGAGTAGTGGGCGTTGATGACGTCGGGCCCGAGCCGGTGGATCAGCCTTCGAGCCGACAGCAACAGACGGAGATAGGACAGCAGGGTCGGCAAGCGAGCCGCGGAGTCAGGCCCAAAGCCCACTCGATGTGTGGTGGCGCCGTCGATCGCAGCGGATCGGATGCTGATCACGTGCACCTCGTGGCCCCGCCCGGCGAGGGCGGAGGCCCACCGTGCGGTGTGGGGCGAGCGGGCATTGGCGAGCATGGCGACCCGCATCCCGCTCCCTAGGTCTGGGTGTCCGCGGCCACCGCCGGCATGGCGTCGTGACGTCGGCGGTTGAGCTGCACGAGGAGGTCGGCGAGAAGGCCGATGAGAAGGAGGGACCCGGCGAAGCCGAGCAGCACGATGGTGTTGGTTCCGACGCGGAAGTCCTTGTCGAAGAGGTCGTAGATCAGCTTCCCGATCCCGGTGATGCCGAGGATCGCCGCCGGAGGGCCGAACACGCGCAGGGGCTCGTAGGACAAGGCCATGCGTACCACCTGGAGGATGAAGCGGCGGGTGTCGCTCCACCAGTGGAACTTCGACACGCCGCGCCGTGGCGCGTAGTCAATGGGCACGTAGCGGATCGAGTACCCGTTGGTCAGAAAGGTCATCGTCAGGGTGGTGACGCAGGAGAACCCCCGGGGGAGCAGGTGGAGGAACTGGGCGCCGACCTCCCTGCGAAAGGCGCGGAAGCCGGAGTTGAGGTCGGGGATCTTCACCCCGGCGAGGTAGGAGGCCAGTTTGCGGATCAGCCACTTGGCGGGGCGTCGAAAGAGCTTGACCGTCCCCTCCTCGGAGCGGCGGGCGCCGACGACCTGATCGTGCCCCTGAAGCGCGTCGACCAACTCGGGGATCTGGTCGTTGGGGTACGTCATGTCGACGTCGGTCCACACGACCACCTCCCCTTGGGCGACACTCGAGCCATAGCGACGCGCCGAGCCCGAGCCCCGGTTGTCAGCGAACCGAATCACCCGAATGGCATCGACCGTCGCCAGTTCGGCCGCCGACCCGTCGGTCGAACCGTCGTCCACCGCGATGATCTCGTAACTGAAACGCGACGCATCCATCGCCCGGCGAATCCGCTCGATCTCCTCAACGAGGTGCCCTGCCTCGTTGTGGATCGGCAACACGATCGAGACGTCATACTTCACAGCGGATGACTCCATGTGCGGTGAGGCTACTGCCGGTCATCTGAGGTGGCAGGTACCGCCACCTCGAGCTCGTCGCGACCCTCCACTGCGGCAAGGACCAAGAACGCCACGGCCACCAGGAGGATGTGGGCCAGGATGCGGTTGCCCGAGTCACCGGAGCCCACTCGCCACGCCGACTCCCGCACGTAGGGCAGGAGGAAGAAGAGCAGGGCAAAGCCGATGATCGAGTCTGTCCACACCCGGCTCTCCCGGAACCGGTGGACGAGCAGCGCCATCGCCATCAGCGGCACTGCAACCGTCCAGGTGAAGAGCCAAAGGCCGTATTTTCCGACGTTGATGGCGGTCGCTCCAAGGCTCTCGAACAGGACCGATGGATCTATGGCTGCGAAGACCGCGATGGCCAGTGCCAGACCCGGCAACATCGCCCTCTGGGCGAGTCGGGGGAGAACCGCCCACCGGCGAAGGCCGCCCGCCAGGACCAGGCCGGCCACGAGTGCAACGGCGACGAGGTTGCCGAACACCGGAGCAGTCAGCGAGACCTCCGAGCCGTCGATGGCGTGACTCCACAGCACGACGCCGTACCACAAGCCGGTCAGTGCGAGCACCGGAGCCAGGAACGCCCATCGTGTGGCCCATCCCGCCCGACTCGCCGCCAGGGGTATGAGCACGATCGCCGCCACCAGCGGTGCCTCGGGCCGGAAGAGCAGGGTCGCCGCCAGACACAGTCCGGCCGGCACCGCCCATGCCGGTTCGTCGTCGACCAGAGCCAGCCACATGCCGGCCACCCCGATCACAAGGAGGGAGGCGACCTCGATGTGGGTGTTGACGTAGAAGAGGTCGTAGAGCAGTCGGTTCGCCGCGAGGAGGAAGGCGACCGCGGTCACCGTCAGCAGCCACCGACGTCGAAGGTCCCAGGCCAGCGTCCTGGACCAGACCAGCCAGCCGAGGAACCCGATCCCCGAGATGCCGTAAAGCGGCCCGATCGATGCCAGATACCGCCTATCGGTCAACCCGGAGAGGGCGTGGAGCGCGGGGAGGCCGAGCTGCCGCTTCAGCAGATCGGGGCGAAACACCTCCTCGATACCGCCGGGCCGCTGCAGGTCGAGCGAAGCCAGCAGGTAGCGCATCGAGTCGATCGTGAGACGGGTGAGATGCACGGTCCGGAAGAGCCACGCCAGGCCCGCGGTCACGCCGACGGCGAGCACCGCGCTCACCACGAAGTCGAGTCCAACCGACCGCCGCGCCGCGGCAGCGCCGATGGCGCCGATGCCCACGGCGGCCGTGAGAGCGAGCGCGAAGCCTGGCTCGAGCGATCGTCCCAGCGAGACGAGCACTGTCACGACGAAGAGGTACGCGGCCGCCCCCACCGGGAACGCCATCGCGACGACCGCAGGCCGGGGGAGACGGTGCTGCACCGGGGCGAGCACACCGACACCGGCGAGGGAGAGCGTCGCGACGATCGCGATCTCAGCCATCCGACGCTCCCCGCGGGGCCGGCGCCACCGACTCGGGCACGATCAACACATCCCGACCCGTCTCGGCATACCAGAACGTCGTTGCCGGGGCGCCGCCCACCAGCCAGTAGGGAACGCCGCGGTCCCCGACCACCACCCGGCCGATCAGCATTCGGTCGAGCCCGGCGATCTCCGGACCGACCACCGGGTCGTACTCGACGATTTCGACGGTGACATCGGACAGCCCGCGCGCCGTCAGGGGTTCGATGAACGTCCCCGGCGGAATAACCAGCACGCCACCCGCGGCGATTTCGTACAGATCGAGGTAGAACCGGTACCGGATGTCGACCGACCACTGGTCGGTTCGCACGATCGTGACGAGATCGCCTGCCGGATGGGTGAGAACGGGCTGCGACTGCGCTGGGATGAACGGTGTTGCCGCCAGGTTCGCCGCCACGGTCGCCGCCAACACCAGGGGGAGAATCCTCGCGAAGCGAGGCCGGAATCGAAGAGCAGCCTCGCGGACTCCGATCCACAGCGACCTCACGACGGCCTACCAGCAAGATCGTGATAGAGGTCGAGCAGCTTCCCCTCCTCGGCCTCCCATCGGTAGCGCTGGGCGGCGGCCGCGGCGGCGGTCCGATAGGAGGTGGGGTCGCCGAGGATCGTCTTTACGGCTCCGGCGATGGCACCCGAGTCGGTGGCAGGCACCACGAGCCCGGCGCCGGTCTCGTTGACGACCCGGGCGATCTCCGGCGCCTCCGACCCGATCACCGGCACACCCGCCATGAAGTACTCGAAGAGCTTGTTGGGCAGCGACGTCGCGTAGCTCAACGACGCCGGAACGATGTTGCACAGGCCGACTTGCGCCGACGCGGTGTACTCGAGCAACCGATCGTTCGATACGGGCCCATAGAACTTGACCCGCTCGCCGAGTCCGCGCGATCGCACCATCCGCTCGAGGGCTGGTCGAAAGTGGCCATACCCCAGCACCACCAGTGCCACATCTTCGAGATCGGAGAGCGCTTCGATCGCGGGCTCGATTCCCCGGTGCTCCTGGATGGAGCCTTGATATAGGAGCAAAGGGACCCCGGGTTCGAGACCGACCTCGGGCCTGACGTCGACCGCAACCACGTCGCGGTGCTCGGGAACGTTGAGGATGAAGATCGAATGCGGCGGCAGGCCCCCGTGCATCCGCTCGATCATTTCGATCCACACGGGACTGGAGACGATCAGGGCGTCCGCCGCCGAGAGCAGCCGACCTTCGACCCGGCGGGCCCGCCACCGAGCCCATGCCCCCATTCGGCTGCGCTCGCTCGCCAAC
>JAUYIV010000229.1 GCA_030688105.1 Actinomycetota bacterium
GCGAGTTCGAGCAGATGGAGATGGAGTTCTTTTGCCGGCCCGACGAGACCGATAAGTGGTACCGCTACTGGCTCGACGCCCGCCTGCAGTGGTATGTCGATCTGGGGATGAAGCCGGATCACGTGCGGCTTCGGGCCCATCCCCCCGAGGAGCTGGCCCACTACTCGAGCGCCACCAGCGACGTCGAATACCTGTTCCCGTGGGGCTGGGACGAGCTGGAGGGCATCGCCAACCGGGCGGACTTCGACCTCAGGGCCCACGCCGAGCACAGCGGGGTCGACTTGCAGTACTACGACCAGGAGGCCGACGAGCGTTTCTTCCCGCATGTCGTCGAGCCGGCCGCGGGCGTGACCCGATCGGCCTTCGCCTTCCTGCTCGACGCCTACGACGAGGACGAGGTCGCCGGCGAGAAGAGGGTGGTCCTTCGCCTCCACCCGCGGCTGGCCCCGGTGAAGGTCGCCGTGCTCCCGTTGTCGAAGAAGGACGAGCTGGTCGCGGTGACCGGCGAGGTGGCGGGTCTCCTCCGCGGGCGCTGGCCGATCGAGGTCGACGTCACGCAGTCGATCGGGCGGCGGTATCGCCGCCAGGACGAGATCGGCACGCCGTATTGCGTCACCATCGACTTCGACACCCTCGAAGACCGGGCGGTGACGGTGCGTGACCGCGACACCACCGAACAGGTGCGGATCCCGATCGCCGAGGTGGCCGCCCATCTCACGGAGCGGTTCGGGGGGGCGCTGTGAGGCTCGCTGCGCTCGCCTCGCAATCGGCAATTGGCAATGTGTTCAAGCGGGGCGGTGGCGCTCCCTCTTTCCGTCTGCCCGCGCAGCGGGGGGAGTAGCCGGCGAAGCCGAGAAGGAGAGCGGCCGACCCGGTGGGCGCGTCTGCCTCCAAACCCCGTTTCTGTCACAGGCACTCGGTATCTTGCCGAACATATGTTCGATAGGAGATACGAGCCTATTCCTGAGGGCCTCGACGCGATGCTCCCTGGTCCCGCCACGGCGGCGTTCTTGTCGACGATCGACGTCGATCGGGTGTCGCCACATGATCGGGTGGTGGTGCTGCGGGCCCAGATGCGGATGGCGTCTCACATCCAGGCCCAGGTGTACGCGGCGATGTCGTCGCTGGTGGATCACATGGAGAAGGAGGAGTTCTCAGATGACGCCGCTCTGGCTTGGGATGCGGCGGCGACGGAGATCCGGGCGGCTCTTCGATTGACCCGGCGGGCGGCGGAGTCGGGGTTGGATGTGGCAGTGGGGGTGCGACGCCGTCTCCCCCGGTTGTGGACCGCCCTGGCCTGTGGCGATGTCGATGCTCCACGGACCCGGGTGATCTTCTCGGGAACCTCACATCTCGATGAGGACACGGCCCGGCGCGTTGTGGACCTGGTCATCGAGGACGCTCCGCGCTTCACCACTGGCGAGTTGCGAGCACGGCTTGCCCGCCTGTGCATGGAAGCCGACCCGGAGTCGGCCAAGGCGAAGTACGAGGAGGCTGTCGACGGGCGGCGGGTGGTGGTCGAGGCTTCCCCCGAGGGCACCGCCCACCTCCTGGGCCTGGATCTGTCCCCGGATCGGGTGGCCGCGATCTCCCGGATGATCGACCGGTGTGCCAAGGCCCTCAAGCGAGCCGGCGACCCCCGTTCGATGGACCAGATTTGCGCCGATGTCTACCTGGACCTGCTCTCGGGGCGGCATCGGGACGCCAAGGGTGGGATGGTCGATCTCCATGTCGACCTCGACACTCTGGCACGGCTCTCCGAGGCCCCCGGCGAGCTCGCCGGCTACGGGCCGGTGATCGCCGACATCGCCCGCCAGGTAGCCGAGGCCCAAGCCGCCGGGGAGTGGCGCTACACCGTCTTCGACCCCCACACGGGGCTTCCCATCGCAGATGGGGTCACACGCCGTCGGCCCACCGCCGCCGAGTCACGTGCTGTCGAAGCCCGCGAGCACACCTGTTACTTCCCCGGCTGCCGGATGCCCGCCACCGAGTGCGACCTCGACCACCGCACGCCGTGGTCGGAGGTCAAGAGGACCACCGCAGCCGGCCTCGACGCCGGATGCCGCCACGACCACGTCACCGTCCGCCACCGCCTCGGCTGGAAGCACGAACTCCTTCCCAACGGTGACCACCTCTGGACCAGCCCCCTCGGCCACCAATACACCAAGAGCGGCAAGCCGCCGTGACGCCCCAGGCGCGAGGGCCTTCGATGGCAGAGAACCCCTTACACTCGCTCGATGGCCTACCGACGGGATGACATCGAGCGCGTTCGGGATGCCACCGACCTCGTCGAGCTGGTCTCCGAGGTCACCAAGGTCAAGCGGACGGGGCGGTCGGTCATGGCGGTGTGCCCGTTCCACCAGGAGAAGACCGCCTCGCTTTCGATCGACCCAGCCCGGGGGCTCTATCACTGCTTCGGGTGCGGCAAGAGCGGTGATCTCTTCCGGTTCGTGCAGGAGACCCAGGCGCTGGATTTCGCCGACTCGGTCGAGCTACTGGCGAGGCGCGCCGGGATCACGCTCGAGCGGGATCCCGAGGCGGCCAAGCGGCGCGACCGGCGCCAGGTGCTCGTCGACGCCACTGACGCCGCGGTCTCGTTCTACAACGGGCGGCTCAAGACCGGTCGTGACGCCGCCACGGCGCGCTCGTACCTTCGCGGACGCGGGTACGAATCGGAGGTGGTCGAGCGATTTGGCATCGGCTACAGCCCGGACGGAGGCGACGCCCTCGTCGGGCATCTTCGCAACGCCAAGGTCTCCGAAGACGTGATGGTGGCGGCCGGGCTGGCGCTGCGGAACCGATCCGGCCGGGTGTACGACCGTTTCCGCGGACGAGTCATGTTCCCGATCTACGACATCCGCGGTGATGCCGTCGGGTTCGGGGCTCGCCTCCTCGAGGGGACCGGCCCGAAGTACCTGAACTCGCCGGAGACCCCCATCTATCACAAATCGCGGCTGCTCTATGGCCTCAACTGGGCGAAGAGCGAGATCGTGCGAGGCGGCGAGGCGGTGGTGGTCGAGGGCTACACCGACGTCATCGCCCTCCACCTGGCCGGGCTCCCGGTCGCGGTGGCGACCTGCGGGACGGCTCTCGGAGAAGAGCACCTCGACCTGCTCCGGCGATTCACCGAGCGGGTCGTCCTCATGTTCGATGCCGATGCTGCCGGCGCCGGCGCCAGCCTGAGGGGCTTCGAGCGGTCGGTGCCGGGGGACCTCGACCTGCGGATCGCCGTGCTGCCGGAAGGCCGAGATCCGGCCGACGTGGTCTCCTCAGGAGATACCCATGCGATCCGAAAGTCGATCGAGACGTCGAAGCCCCTCATCGAGTATCGAATCGAAGCCGAGCTGAGCAGGTATCGAATCCGGGAGGACCACCAGGCAGCTGCCCGAGCCGTTCGCGCCGCGGCGGCGATCGTGGCGCAGAATCCCGACAGGCAATCTCGGCGAGAGGCTTCGGCATTTATCGCAAGTCTTGTCATCACCAACTCGATCGACGAGGTCATCGACCTGGTCGAAGAGCAGCGGCGAAAGGTGGAGGCCGCAACGCCACCGCAGTCGGTGTCTACGGGTCGCACTCTGACGGGCACGGAGAAGGCCGAGCTTGAAGTGCTTCGCCTTCTCCTCGCCAACCATCCTCAAGTTAGAGGCATCGACTGGTCGGATTTCTTCTCGCGGCCCGAGCACACAGCCGCGTTCGGCTTGATCGGCCCCACACTCGCTGCGATGGAGCCCGGGGAGCCCCCCGATCTGGGCTCGCTCCTGGCCGGTGCCGCTCCGGAGCTCGCGGAGATGCTCAGCCGGCTTGCGCTCGAGAAGCGGCCATACGCAGATGCCGACGAGGTGGTTCGGATGGTTCAGGTCGGCGCTCTCGATCGCCGGATTCGGGAATTGCAGTTTCAGGTCGCGTCCACCGACGCCGAAACCGAGCCGGAGGCCTATTCGGCCGCGTTCGAGGAGTTGATAGCTTTGGAGAAGCAGCGCCGAGAGCTACGGAGCCACGAATGATCACCCCGGCGGATCAGGTCCTCGAGGACCTGCTCGTCCGCGGCCGGCAGCGCGGGTTCCTGATGATGATGGAGGTGCAGCAGGCGTTGGAGGACGCCGAGGCGCCGCCCGACGCGTTCGACCCCGTTCTCGAGGCGCTCCGCAATCAGGGGGTGGGGATCCGCGAGGACAGCCCCGAGGCGGTCTTCGGTTTGGTCCCCGGCGACGACGAGATCGAGGTCAGCGATCCGGTGCGCATGTATCTCCAGGAGATCGGTCGGGTGCCCCTGCTCGACGCCCAGCAAGAAGTCGAGCTCTCGATGCAGATGGAGGCGGGGCTCAAGGCGAAGGAGAAGATCGCTCACATCACCGATCCGTTGCCGATCGCGGACCGCACGATCCTCGACCGATCGGCGCGCCTCGGCGACCGGGCCCAGCAGCGCCTCGTCGAGGCCAACCTGCGGCTGGTGGTGTCCATCGCCAAGAAGTACGTCGGCCGCGGGATGCCGCTACTCGACCTCATCCAGGAGGGCAACCTCGGCCTGATGCGGGCGGTGGAGAAGTTCGACTATCGCAAGGGATTCAAGTTCTCGACATACGCCTCGTGGTGGATCCGCCAGGCGGTGACTCGGGCGCTGGCCGACCAGGGCCGGACGATCCGCGTGCCGGTCCACATGGTGGAGACGATCAACAAGCTGGCGGCGGTGCAGCGCAACCTCGCCCAGGAGCTGGGGAGGGAGCCGACGATCGCAGAGATCGCCACCGACCTCGAACTCGAGCCCGAGAAGGTGAACGAGCTGAGGCGGATCGCCCAGGACCCGCTGTCACTCGAGTCGCCGCTGGGGGAGGAGGACGACTCGACCCTCGGCGACTTCGTGGAGGACCACGACGCCGAGGCGCCGGTGGCGGCGGCTTCGTTCCGGCTGCTCCAGGACTATCTCCGGATCGTGCTCGAGGAGCTGACCGAGCGCGAGCGGCAGGTGCTCCTCATGAGGTTCGGGCTCGCCGACGGCAAGATCCACACCCTCGAAGAGGTCGGCAAGCATTTCAAGGTGACCCGCGAGCGGGTGCGCCAGCTGGAGACCAAGGCGCTGGCCAAGCTGCGGCAGCCGTCCCGAGCCGGGAGGCTCAAGGACTACCTGGGCGACTCTTAGGCGCCGCGGTCCTGGATGGACTTGGCGTCGTAGGGCTCGATCATGATGCACTCGCCGGGACACTCCTCGGCGGCCTCGATCACGATGTCGGTCTGAGAATCGGGCACGCGAGCGACGCCGCGGGAACCCTCGGGCCCATGCCCGTCGCCCTCCTTGGCGTCGAAGACGATCGTCTTGCCGAAATGCGAGGCCTCCTCCTTGACCACCCAGAGGCCGTCCTCCCGGCCCACGAACACGTCGGGGGCGATCTCCTCGCAGATCCCGTCGCCGGTGCACAGGTCCTGGTCGATCCAGACCATCAGCTGGGTGGCGTCGGTCATCGGTTTCGCCTCCGCGGTCCCCGGCCGAACCGGTTGACGGTGAGGGCGCCATGGTTGTGGAGAACCGAGTCGCCGCGCAGGATCTCCTCCGGGTCCGCCGAGTGCACCCCGACGGCGAAAGTACCAGCGTCGTCGACGGCAAAGGTGTCCTCCCACGCCTGCGACAACCCCATGCCGAGAGCCCAGCCGGCGAGCCCGCCAACCGAGCCGCCGACGATCGCTCCTGCGATGGCCCAGATCAGCGAGCCATCGAAGGCGACATATCCGATGATGCCGAGGGCCGCAGCCCCGACGACCGCGATGTAGGCCATCTTCCGGTACATCAGGGTCGGTGTCTTGTGATCGTCCTGACTGGGCCAAGCCCCGAGGAGCGAGATCGCTTCGGGGGCGACGCCGGCCTGTTCGAGGGTGAGGATGGCATCACGGGCTGCCTCGAGATCGGCAAAGGCTCCGACGACGTTGTGCGACCGACGGACGTCGGCGAGCGTCTTAATGGGCGGCCCTGCGTGCCGCTCGATGTGAGCTTCCTCGGTCATGAAATCACAATACCCGGTCGCAACGATACGGAAACACCGGGGATCGGGGGTTTTGGGGCCGGTGGTAACCTTTCCGGCCGTCCTTCCGGGGTAGCTCAACGGCAGAGCAGCGGACTGTTAATCCGTTGGTTGAGAGTTCGAATCTCTCCCCCGGAGCCGACAAGAACCCGGCGTACCTGCGTTCCGCTCCGGCATGGACATCCTCGGCGCCCAGGGAGTACGGTCCGCCGGCGTCGTGTCGTCCGACACGAGCGCTAGTGAGAGGGGCTGACATGTCATCTTCGATCCCAACCCAACGCAAGTTGCTCGTCTGGTTGCTGATGGTGCTGGTGATGATCGCGGTGGGGGTCATCTCCCAGCCCAACCCGGCCGGTGCCGGGCACTCCGAGCCGACCACCACGGTCGTGTATATCGCCACCGGGGAGAACTTCCCCGATGCCCTGGGGGCGGCGGCGGCGGCGGCCGTCGGATTGGGACCCGTGCTGCTCGTCCAGCAGAACGCGGTGCCGTCGCCGACCTTGGCAGAGCTGAACCGCCTCCAGCCACCCAAGATCGTCATCGTCGGCGGAACGGCTGTGATCTCCAACGCGGTGCAGGGCCAACTACAGGGTCTTGGCTTCTCACCCACGGTGATCCGGTTGGCCGGCGCCAACCGCTACGCCACGGCTGCCGAGCTGTCCGCCGCCACCTTCCCGATCGCGGTCGCCGACCACGACCACCTCGGGGACGTATGGACGGGGAGCGGGGCCGGCCTCAGGGCGGAGAGCAACGCCCTCGGCGGCCCCAATGCTCCGCTGGCCGGGGTGAACACGGGAGCAGGCACAGCTGACGAAGTGACGTTCGGGGTGTACGGCGAGGCGACCACGTACTCCCTCTGCTCGCCGTGCTATCCCGCGAACCCGACCGGTGTCTTCGGCCGCAACCCGGCCGGCGGACACGCCGTCGCCGGCTATGCCGGAACCAACACGGACCTGTGGAAGCCAGTCGGATCGGTGGGAGTCGTCGGCATTGGGGATTCCCGCGGCGTCTACGGGTCGGCGGGTAGCTCCTACGGCCTCTACGGAACCTCGCTCAACTGGTACGGGGTGTACGGCCGGACCAGTCGGATCGACAACAACTACGGCGTCTACACACCCGACAACGCCTTCGTTGGGGGGAGCCTCACCAACCTGTCGGGAACGTTCGCCACGGTGATGCAGAACGGCGATAGCCAGGCGCTGGCGCCGGGCGACGTCGTGGTCTTCTCGGGGATGGGAAGCCTGGCTGCCGACGCCGGGGACAGCCCGGTCCCGACGGTGACCCGAGCATCCACCTTCGGCAGTGCCGCGGTGGCCGGCGTCGTGCTCAGCGGCTTCGAGCCGGCAGCCGCCAACCTGGAGCCCGACGACCTGGTCACACCCCCCAACCCGACCCCATCGGGGACCATCGGTCCGGGCTCGTACCTGCTTGTGGTGGTATTCGGGCCGGCGCGGG